>JAEWVV010000020.1 GCA_023458995.1 Bacillota bacterium | reverse complement strand
CATTTCAGTTAATGTAAAAATGCTTTGCTTGCTAATCTTGTTGAAATTGATGAGCTTTTTAGTCATTTCAGTTGCTGTTTCAAGATTGATGACTTGATTCATTAAATCATAGAAGATGATACTGTGTTCATAGACAAGTCTGTTTTCGTTATCGATAAAAATCTTATCTTTATACGCTGCGCGTAGTTTATTAAATTCTTCCTGGTTGTTATAGATCGCATAATTGTAGAAAGCATCAACTTCTTTTGACTCTTCAATACGAACAGTTTCAAGTTCTCTGATCAAGTTAATCGTTTGTATACCCAGTCTTTCACATAGCTGACCGACGACTTGAAAAGGGATATCGGATTCTCCACTTAGGTATCTTCTGTACTGTCTAAGTGATGTAATTTGATTGGTAAATGTTTCTTGTGAAATATTGCGAGCAGCACGAATGCGCTCCAAATAGTTGCTAAGTTCTTTTGACTTCATCATTTTCACCTCATTTTCATAACAACGATGTACGAATAGGGCGTATGCGCCCTGTTTTTTTGCCCTAATTGATAATACAATTAGGGAAAAGGGGGCTGTTGCCATGAAAAAATTATTCGCCGTTTTATCAGTATTAGTTGTCGCATTTATCTCATTTGTTGGATTTAATTATGTTAAAGAAAATGGTTTCTCAAATATAGGTTTAGATTTTGAAGATTCAGGATTACCCGAAATGGTACGTTTAGACTTTGAAGACTCAGGATTACCCGAGATGGTACGTTTAGACTTTGAAGACTCAGGATTACCCGAAATGGTACGTTTAGATTTTGAAGATTCAGGATTACCCGAAATGGTACGTCTTTAATCCGAGTCAAATTTCAAAACTCAGCACAATTATATCATAGTTTGATAGAGTCAAATCGTTCACATAAAAAATTCTTTCAAATTTCTTTCTTTCATATCATGTGCTGAAAATATGTAGCTTTACACTTTTTTTACAACTTAAGAAAATACTCTCCTGTTCCTATTGTGATCATATTAATCAACTGTTTGGGTTAAGGGAGATTCAATGATAGATTGTGTTGAATCATGTGAGGTCATTATGACAGATCTTTTAGACTTGGAAGGATATGATTATCTATGAAAAACATCGTAAAGCTTTCGTTTTATATAGGTCTTTTAGTTACCGCTTATTTCACTGCAGGAAACATAATAAAAAAATTGATACCAGAACAAGATACGAATACAAATATAACATTACTTCTTCATTATGGTGGAATGATTGGTTTTAGTTTGTTTGTTATCTTTTTAATCATGATACAAACAGAAGGCATGCGTAAAGTAAGGGATATTAGCCCTCGCACATCAAGTGTGATCTATTACACGTATATACTTATCGGCATCTTGTTTATCATTTGGACAATTGCTTCGTTTACAATTCAATTTGCATTGATCATGGCACTCCTTTTCATGTTGGTTACAGCTGTTCTTGACGTGATTCGCGACAAGATCATTCAAGTACAAGAAGGAAATCAATTGCATCCCAAGAAAACGATTTGATTTGATAAACAAAAGATAAATGATCCTGCATCACAAACCATCTCTTTTGTATTATCTTCTTATAAAGTGTATGATATGAATGAGAGGAGTTGTTCATATGTCAATCCAGGACGTTATTAAAAGTCGTGTAAGTACGGTTAAATTTACGAATGAATGGGTCAACCCAGAAAAACTGATTGAATTTCTTGAAGTTGCTGTCTATGCTCCTAATCATAAAATGAGACAACCTTGGCGGTTTATCATTTTAGAGGGTCATGGAAAAGATAAATTTTTAGATAATTATCTAAAACTTTATAAAGAAAATGAACGAGACGAAAAGAAGGAATTACTTACAAAAGTATTTAGTGCGCCGGCTATCGTTTCAATCATTATGAAAAAAAACAGTGTCCTTGCTGATGAACTTGAGGATATGCAAGCTTGTGCAGCACTGATTCAGAACTTTTTACTTTTACTTGAAGATCAAAAAATGGGAAGTTTTTGGAAAACACCCAAATATATTGAGTCTGATAAGTTTAAAGATGCTTTAGGTGTAGCAGGTGATGAACTTGTTCTAGGTTTAATTATGGTTGGTTACCCCCTGGTCAAATTAGAACCTAAAAAAAGAACGAATGCAAGATCACTAACAACGATTTATTAAAATAAAAGGACACCTTGTGTCCTTAATATTCAATAAATACTTTGCCTTCCTTGATTTCAACAGGGAAGGTTTTTAATTTCTTTGTTGGCATTTTAATAAAACCGATGTGTGCTTTATCGATGACATCACCTGTTTCGATATGATAGGTAGCACCATGAGCGCGACATTGGATTTTTGCTCCATCAAGAATACCTTTTGAGAGTGATGCACCTAAGTGCGCACATTTGTCTTGAATTGCATAAAGTTTTCCTGCCAGATAACAAACTAAAACAGGTGTTCCATCAATTAAGACCCGTTTCTTAAAATCACGTTCAAACTCTTCAAACTCACCAACTAAATGTAACATAGATAACCCTCCTTTAATTTTATTATACGTCACAAGGTATCTGAGTTAATAGAAGATTATTTGATTTTGAATTGTCTTGTTGCTGATACAGCAATCTTCCAACCTTTAATATATAACTCTCTTGTTTTTTGATCCATACTTGGTTCATATGCTTTTGCTAATTTCCAAGAAGCTCTAATTTCATCTTTTGACTTCCAATAACCTGTTGATAGACCAGCAAGATAGGCTGCACCTAAAGCAGTTGTTTCAAGGATTTTAGGTTGTTCAACTTTTAGATTGAGTATATCCGATTGAAATTGCATTAAAAAGTGATTGACTGTGGCTCCACCATCAACCTTAAACGTCGTAATAGGAAGTTTAGTGTCTTCCTCCATCGCTCTTAAAACATCCATGGATTGATAACAAATGGATTCAAGGATTGCTCTTGTGATATGTTCTTTAGAAGTACCTCTAGTTAGACCAAATAATGCACCTCGTGCATCTGAATCCCAGTAGGGTGTACCAAGACCGACAAATGCAGGTACCATATAGACACCTTCATTCGAAGAAAGTGACGTTGCTAATGCCTCAGTTTCTGAAGCAGATTCGATTAATTTAATACCATCCCTGAGCCATTGAACAGAAGAACCTGCAACAAAGACACTACCTTCAAGTGCGTATGTGATTTCATTGTTGATACCCCATGCAATAGTTGTTAGAAGACCATGTTCAGAAATGATTGGCTTATTTCCTGTATTCATCAACATGAAACAACCTGTTCCATAGGTGTTTTTAACCATGCCTTCATCAAAACAGTTTTGACCAAATAATGCTGCTTGTTGATCCCCTGCAATTCCTGAAATAGGAACTTTTTTTCCAAAGAAATGATGAGGAGCAGTATAACCATAAACTTCTGAACTTGAGTGAACCTCTGGTAGCATCGACATAGGGATATCAAGAATTTGACATAATTCTTCATCCCACTTTAAGTCATGAATATTGTAAAGTAGTGTTCTTGAAGCATTCGTATAATCAGTTAGATGAATTTTTTCACCAGAGAGTTTATAGACTAACCATGTATCAATCGTACCAAACATGAGTTTTCCTTTTTGAGCTTTAACTCGAGCACCTGGAATATGATCTAAGATCCATTTGATTTTGGTACCTGAAAAATAAGCATCAATCAGTAGTCCAGTTTTTTGTTTAAAAAGATCTTGATAACCTTTTTGGTTTAATTCATCGCATATGTCTGAAGTTTGTCTGGACTGCCATACGATTGCATTATAAATAGGCTGACCTGTTTCACGGTCCCAAACAATGGTCGTTTCTCTTTGATTAGTAATACCAATCGCGTGTATATCTTGAGGTTTTAGTTTAGCTTCAAGTAAAACACGTGCCATGACAGCTAAAACACTGACCCAAATTTGGTTCGGATTATGCTCAACCCATCCCGGTTTAGGATAGATTTGCATAATCTCTTCGCTTGCCATCGCTAAGATATTGGATTCATGGTCGAAGATAATCGCTCTTGTTGAAGTTGTTCCTTGATCAATCGATAAGATGTATTTCATGACATGCTCCTTAGAAAGTTGTAATAGATTTTGTTGCAATAATATCGATACCCGTATCGTGAATGTTTGATACGATTATATCTCCTATTTTAACATGTTTATCAACAAGAACTTGATTTAAATCGGACATGATCTCAAAAATAAGTTCTTTAGGAATAGGTTCTTTTGTTTTTACAGATAATCTAGGCATGGATTTAAACGATGTCTTCACGGTTGTTGTGAGCATTCGTTTTGGTGCTGTGATCTCAACTTTTGCATATTGAAGACCACGTGGGCAACGATTACCCGTGATTTGAAATTGATCATCTACTTTAATGTGACATCCAACCGGACATACAATGCATGTTAGTTCTCTCATTTAAATTTCCTCCAACATAATCGTGATCGGATCAGAAGAGATAAATTCCTCTTTTTGAATGGTGATGTTTTCCATTTCAGCGGGTGCGATGTATTTTGCTTTTTTTGAATCAATAACTTGACCATTTTGAATCACTTTAAAAATACCTGATGTCATCTTTTTTGTTGCACGAAAGAAGAAAACGATAGGTTCACTCACATTGGAAAAATCAACTTGGTGCGGAACAACATAACGGATGTTATCACCAATGATGACATCTTTTAATTCTTTTTGCTTGTCTTTTTTATTTAAGAGATATTCTTTTGCAAAACGTCCTGCTTTATCTCCTTCTTTGCTGACCCAGTCAACAAGATCATGAACATGAAGTGCATTTCCACACACAAAGAGTCCATCAACATTAGTCATCAGTGTTTGATCAACGATTGCACTTTTAGTGATAGGACTTTTTTTCATATTGAGTGAGTCAAAGAGTGCAACATCAGGAATGAGTCCAACGGATAATAAAAGGGTATCGACTTCAAAACTCTTTTCTGTACCAGGAATCGGTTGAAACTTTTCATCAACTGCTTGAATAGTTACACTTTCTAAGACATCTTTACCTTTAATATCTGTAACAGTATGTGATAAATAAAGCGGTATATTGAAATCATCTAAGCACTGGACAATATTTCTTGTTAATCCATTTGAATAAGGCATAAGTTCTGCAACACCTAAGACAGAAGCTCCCTCTAAGGTCATACGTCTTGCCATGATGAGACCAATATCACCACTACCAAGAATAAAAATACGTTTTCCAACTAAATAACCTTCCATATTTAAATAGCGCTGTGCACTACCAGCTGGCATAATACCTTTAGGTCTATCACCAGGAATTTGGATAGAACCTCTCGTTCTTTCATAACAGCCAGATGCAATTATAACTGCATTTGATTGAATATGGTTG
>JAEWVV010000019.1 GCA_023458995.1 Bacillota bacterium | reverse complement strand
GACAAACTCTTCACCACCATAACGACCAAGAAAATCAATATCTCTTTTTTGACGGTTAAGTATACTGCCTATCTCTTTTAATATCGTATCGCCAACTAAATGACCATAAGTATCGTTAATATCTTTGAAATGATCGATATCAATCATGATGACTGCATAATCTTGACTAAACCATTCGTTATCTAATACTAATTTATCAAAGTAATAAGCAATTGCTTGGCGATTGGGTAAATCGGTTAAATAATCAATCATGGCTAACTTTGCTAATCTGATCTGTGCTCTATCTGCAATATTGACATAATAAAAGGCTGAATTGGTTACCCCAATCATATTTAATAGGATATTTGCAACATGAAATGTTAAAAGTAACGCAGGTGATAAAACGATAACTTCGTTGAAATAGAAAGAGTAGATAAATGTTAAGATAAAAAGAGAAATCTCTAAGGTTACCCCAATGATCTTTTGTTTGTTGGTCCAATTGGTGTAAATAATTAAACTTGCCATATTAAAGAAATAGTAGACAAACCCAGCTTTCATGTCGAAGTAAATCACTTCTACAAGGGTTTCTAGAGTAATAAATGTGATAAAAATAAGTGAGGCAAGACCGTAGCGCTTCATTTGATTGAGCTTAAGTGCAGCAAGTGAAGCTATCGGAGCGGTGATGGTAACAAAGATTAAAGTGAGGTTACCAATGTAGATAAAAAGAGGGATAAGAAAAAAAGATGCGATGACTGTTGATAGGTAAACGATATTCGCATGATTATAAGATTGCCTTACCTGAACTTCGGTCATTGTGTTTTGTTTTTTCATCATCTCACCCCGCATTAACATTGTATCAAAAACCGCGTTAAAACTATCGTAGGATGATAAAAAAAAGAACATCAAAAGATTTAAATGATTATCGACTTCAAAAATTATAATGTTTTAAAATGTCTAATTTCGATTTTTTCATATTTTAGTCTATAATATAAGTATCTTCATCAACAGGAGTCAACATGAAAAAAATCATTTTACAAACATTAGTCTTTGCTTTTCTTCTTTTTGGCATGATATACCAAACGAAAGAAGTACCACTTAATGCCCAAGATGAAACCTATGATGTCGTCTATTTTGGTTCTCGTTTCTGTCAGATATGTGCTTCTCTTGATTCAACCGATCATGCGTTTGAACGTATGGAAGAACAAGGCATTCGTGTTAAAAAATACATCATTGAAGAAGATAAATCCTATACAAATTTGTTTAGAAATTATCAGTTCACCTATGATGTTCCCCAAACAAGTGCATCAGTGCCTATTATTTTTGTGGGAGAATCCTATTTCTCAGGAAGAGAAGCAATCAATGATGCAATTGATGATGGAACTTTATTAGAGATCATTGCTACTGAACAGATGCCAGATATTTTAACAGCACCTCCAAGTGATTTTTCTCTTATTTACTTCATCTTATTAGGATTTGTTGATGGAGTAAATCCATGTGCGATTGCGATGCTTCTCATCTTTATCTCGCTATTAGGATTTACAAAGAAAAAACGTGTTTTACTAATGGTTAGTTTGACTTTTATTACTGCCATTTTTATAAGTTACTTCCTTTTTGGAACATTCCTATATCAATATTTGAATCGACTACAGTTTCTATCATTTTTAGTAACTGTTGTTCCATGGATTATCATTGGCTTATCCGGATTCTTATTCTTACTCAATATGTATGATTTTGTCGTTACGATGTTACAAAAATACAATTTAGTTAAGAATCAATTGCCAAGTGGTATTCAAAAGTTTAACCGAAAATTAATGGCTAAGTTTACACAAAAGATGGAAGAAGAAAGTAAAATGATTTATGTCATCACCTTCTTCATTGGTGTTGTGATCTCATTTACTGAATTCTTATGCACAGGTCAAGCTTATTTGACTGCAATCCTTCATTTAATTCACTTTACCGATCATTTAGATAGAGGTATCATCTTACTCCTTGTTTATAACTTAATCTTTGTTTTACCTCTCATTATCATTACTGTGATTGCTCTTAAGACACAATCAATTGTAAATATTTCATCATTTATGCGTGAAAAACTACATTGGATTAAGCTCTTTAATGCGATTGTATTCTTAGCAATTTTAATTTACTACTTGTTATTCATGATTTAGGAGAACATATGAAACATAAAATTGTGATTTATAACAAAGAAGATCAAATCATTTATGATGGGAAAGCACTTGATTTGCCCATCAAGATGGAAAGCATTCGATTAAAATCAATCGATCTTTTTAATGATCCTGATCCTTGCATTATTCATCAATCTTATGCGATTCATCAACTGATTACTCCTCTTATGAAGAAACTTACGAAAAACGTTAAAAAGGATTTAAAAGATCTCGATATGGATCTCACATGGATTGACCTACCCGAGGTGTATGATTGTAAGATTTTATTAAAGAGGTGAAATGATGAAACGTTACTATGTAGATCACGCCGCGACAACACCACTTGATTCATCTGTTTTAGAACATATGATTCCCTTTATGAAAGAAAACTTTGGAAATCCATCTTCGATGCATACGATGGGTGTTTATGTGAAAAAAGCGATTAATGATGTTAGAAATGATGTTGCATCAAGATTTGGTGTATCGTTTAAAGATGTTATTTTTACATCAGGTGGTACAGAAGCTACCAATTTAGCACTTCGTGGTTTAGCAGCTAAATATTCAGACAGAAAAGAAATTATAACTTCAACGATTGAACATCATGCAACCATTAAGACACTGGAAGAACTTAAAGAAAAGGGATATACCATTCACAATATTGATGTTGATCAAGAAGGATTCATTAACCTTAATCAGTTATGTAAAGTTTTAAGTGAAAAGACATTACTTGTTACATTGATTTGGGCAAACAATGAAATTGGTACCATTCAAGATGTTGAAACGGTTGGAGAAATGTGTAAAAAATATGGTGTATTTCTTCATGTCGATGCGGTTCAAATGGTTGCACACGCGAAAGTCAATATGAAAGTGTTACCGATTGATTTATTATCCTGTTCAGCACATAAATTTTATGGGCCTAAAGGAATTGGTGCACTCATCAAAAAAGAACATATCACACTTGATCCCATTCTTTATGGTGGTCATCAAGAGATGGGGTATCGTTCAGGCACAGAAAACGTTTATGGCATTATCGGATTTGGCGAAGCTTTAAAAAGAAACCAAGAACATTTGGAAAATGAGAATAAACGTTTAAATGAGCTTTCATATAAACTTTTAAGCATGATTCAAAGCGAGTGTCCTGATGTGATTGTGAATGGTTCTCGTAATCGTTTTAAAAGATTACCTGGTTTACTCAGTTTATCTTTTCCTGGTGTTAGTAGCCAAGATATGGCATATACGCTTGATCAAAAGGGTGTTTATGTGTCAACGGGTAGTGCTTGTTTATCCAATGAAATCTTAGAATCACATGTCTTAAAAGCGATATCTGTCTCTAAAGATTGTGGAACAATCCGTGCTTCACTAGGTAGAGAAAACAAAATGGAAGACATTGATCACATCGCAAAACTGATTATTGAAACCTATCAAGAATTAGTTAACTAAATTTATATCAATTGATTCATAAAGCACGAAAGTGCTTTTCTTTTTTTGAAATTTCCAATCAAAACATGTAAAAAATGGATGAATTCATGGATAACAAAGGACTCACATACTGTGATAGCACTTGATTACGATATAATAAGAATGAGAAAAACGAAAAAGAGAGATAACATGAAACATATATTTTTAAGCTTACTTATCATCATCATTTCATTAAGTCTAACTGCATGTAAGGAAGATCCAAATCTGATTAAACGAATCGACTTAAGTTTTAATGAGGAATCATTAGAACTTACGACTGAAGATGATCATATCGAAATTGTAACATCTGATTTAGGTGATGTCATCCGAGTGGAAATCCATGTGGATGCTCCTTTTTACTTTAGCAAAAAGACAGCTCTTTATGTCAATAACAGTTTAGTAAGTCATGATCTATTAACGATCGAAAAACAAGATTTGATTTATACGATGCCACATCCAAATCCTAGAAATCCACTTGATTATGTTTCTGTTGATGTGACCTTTGATCCCAATGGTGGGACATGGGGGAGTGAAATCATTGAGGTATTAGAACCTGCTCATGAACTCACGATCACCGCTTTAAACGACTTATCTGGAGCTACTTTCTCACTCTTTGATCACACACAAATTCAACTTCGTTGGTATTATAAAATGTTTATCAAATACAGTGAAGTTTTTGAAGCTTATGAAGTTGTCTATAGTGA
>JAEWVV010000018.1 GCA_023458995.1 Bacillota bacterium | reverse complement strand
CGAATATCATTAACTATGTCAATACCAGCTTGGTTATTGTTAAGGATAACGATTATGCCATCGTCGAAACATTTAAGGATGAAAGAATGCTACGTGTTTAATCAAGATGGCCAGTGATGGCCATCTTTTTCTAAAAAAGAAAGAGAGGATTATCATGAAAAAAATTAGTTTTGAAGACTTAAAACAACTTGAAGGTGACTATAATGAAAAGCCAGTTCAAAAAGCATTAAGTCGCGTGATTGTAAAGAATGAACTTCAAGGGTTATTTGAAAAACTAGAAGTTAAACCATCGATTCAATTTAAGTTTTCCCATGAGATTAAGACATTACCTGTCGCAGCTCAAAAACAAAGTGGAAGATGTTGGATTTTTGCAGGCTTAAATCTTCTTAGAGAAATCGTTGCAAATCAATATGGTTTAAAAGAATTTGAGTTATCTCAAAACTATATCGCGTTTTATGATAAACTCGAAAAGATTAACTATTTCATTGAAATCATGGATGATTTTCTAACGGTTGATCAAGATGATCGTACCTTACAACACATCCTTAAGACAGGAATCCAAGACGGTGGTCAATGGGATATGTTTGTGAGTTTAGTTGAGAAGTATGGTGTTCTTCCAAAAGAAGCTATGATGGAGACATCATCTTCATCCAACACACGTTTTATGAATCAATTAATTAACATTAAACTTCGTCAGTATGCAGCAAACGCACGTCATTTAGTTGAAGATGGATTATCAAATGAAATTGCTGATCTAAAACGTCAAACATTAGATGAACTCTATACTTTACTTGTTACAAACTTTGGTATGCCACCACAAAAGTTTGATTTAGAGTTTGTAGCAAACGATCAATACAAAATGATTAAGAATCTAGACCCAAAAACGTTTTATAAAGATACGTTAAAGGATTGTTTAAAAGACTATATTTCAATCATTAATGCACCGACTAAAGATAAACCATTTATGAACACATACCGTGTTGCATATCTTGGTAATGTCATTGGTGGAAGAGATATTAAGTACTTAAACCTTGATATGAGCGACTTTAAGGATCTTGTATTAAAACAACTCTTAAGTAAAGAATTAGTATGGTTTGGTGCAGATGTTTCACGCTATGGTGACCGCACAACAGGAGTATGGGATGATAATCAATTTGATTACGATGAAATGCTTGAAATGAGTTTATATATGACCAAAGAAGATGAACTTGACTACAGTATGTCTTCCATGAATCATGCGATGGTATTTACTGCAGTCAACTTAGATGATGGCAAACCAAACCGCTATAAGATTGAAAACTCATGGGGTGATGCAGTCGGTAATAAAGGTTACTATTTAATGAGTGACACCTGGTTTGACCGGTATGTATTCCAAGCAGTTATTAACAAGAAACATTTGACAGATGCTCAACTTAAAGCATGGAAACAAGAACCTATCATTTTAAAACCATGGGATCCCATGGGTTCGCTTGCCGATTAGTTTTTAACGTAGTTAATCATATCTACTTATTGCAATAAATACTTTGTTGTGCTACAATAAAAAGGGTCTAATCACCGGGACGTAGCGCAGCTTGGTAGCGCACTTGCATGGGGTGCAAGGGGTCGCAAGTTCAAATCTTGTCGTCCCGACCATGATAGATAACTAAGCGAGATAACTTCTCGCTTTTTTGTTAAAAAAAGTAGATTTAGCACTTGACATAGTTAAGTGCCAATACCATAATATAGGTGAAAGGAGTGAGAGTTATGTTAAAAATTACAAACAAACTCAGAATTCTTGGAACTCATGAAGAAATCCTTGGAATCAAAGCATTCCTGACACAAGATCATAAAGATGAGAAGAAAGGTTTAGATTTTAAAAAGATTGATCCAAAGTTTAATGGAGAAATCAGTGATATCAATTGGAACTTTGATGTATTAAGCTTTACATCAAGTGAACCAGTCACTGAAATGATAAGCAACTTATCAAAACGCTTTAATGAATGCAAATTTGCACTTCAAAGTTACACAGAAGAACGTCAAGATGATCGCTATGTAACTTCAGTAAACATTGAAAAATCACATATTGTCTTATTAAACGGTGATATCATTAGTGAATCTAAATCGTCTTCAAAACATCTTGAAACAAAGAAAAATGATCATGCTATGCTTGAAAACAAGGAAGAAAGTCAACCCCAAAATGATTTGGTTACTAGAGAATCTCTCTATGATCTCCAAGATAAGTTTTTCAAGGATGTTCAATCATTCATGAAAGATTTCACTGAATCATTTTTCAAACATTGGTTCTAAGAAAAAAGACCTCGCTTGAGGTCTTTTTCATTCACTTATAATCGCTACATAATCTGTTGTGAGCGTAATCGATAAATTACCGTTACGCACTCTTAATTCATCAATCATTTTCTTTTGATCAATGTTTGACTTTAATTTAATCAAATAGGTAAGCTCAAACATCGTACCAAAATCAGTAGTTTTTACTTTGTTTAAGTGATAGGATTCAACGTAATTATTAAAGATCTCATCAAATACATGAGCGTAATTTAAGTTTTCAGGAATAATGATTTTAAGTTTGGCATGTGTTTTATGTTGCACATCAAGTTTCATCAAATTGATACCAACAAGTACTATCGAAATAAATGCAGTAATCAAAAGTGCATAAGTAATCATACCAAGCGATAGTGCTAATCCAATACCTACAGCCATTAAGATATAAGCAATATCTCTGGTATCAGAAACAGCTGTACGAAAACGAACAAGAGTGAACACACCAGCTAAACCGAATGCTCTTGCGATATTATTTGATACAAGCATAATGATCACAGAAACGATTAAAGGTAGTAGAAGAAGTGTTGTATTAAACGCGTGATCATAAACTGTCTTACGGTGTGTAAACGCGTATATCAGTGATGTCACAGCACCAAGGAGTGTTGCAACAATAAGTATAATAAGTACTTTCGTAAAAGTCATATCCGTTAAATCAAGAGTTGTAAAGAATGTCATCATCAGAAGAACCTCCTATGTAGTCTTCATACGCCTTACCATATTTAGAAAATGATTGGCTATATAATTTAAGTGATGAAAGTTTTTGAACAATCCATAATGGAAAATTATTATCAGATTTGATTTCCATGAGTATACTATTTTCTTCAGGTAATATGGGTTTACCCGTTTTTTCTTCGAGTGTAATTCTTTTAGTTCGATAGATGATATTTGAATCGAAAGTGATTCTGATATCATCTTTTTCAGATAATAACGCAATCCGATCATATCTGATATATGCACCTGGTTTTGCTTTGTGTATTTTAACAAAATAATCAATTTCTTGCATCATTTGATAATCGTGTTCATTAACGAATGTTGGAAGTATACCTTGTTTAAAGTAATCTTGAACCATTTGATAGGACAATGTGACTCTTCTTTTATTGACTCGTCCGTTGTATTTCTTCTTAATTTCGAGAAATACGATACTTTCTGGTTTAATCGGATCATCATACGTTCTTAGTCTTAGTTTTTCCTTATAGGGTGGTTTTTGAATCGAGTTTCTTATGATACTAAAATCTTCTGTATCAAAATAAATATTATAGACCGTATAGTATTTTCCGTTTGTTGAATAAGGGTCATAGGATAAGTAATTTTTAAAGTAGTTGATACAATCATCCATTGTTTCACGGTTGATTAAGTATTTACGCTCATAACGATTAAAAATACGATTATTCATATAACCTCCACCAAAGGTGTTAACTGCTTAATAAAGACTACATTGATTATAACACGTAAATTATAAATGATAAAGTTGCATAAAATAATATGCTTGATTCAGATATAAATGATGACATCTACAACTGTTTTTGGGATATATCGATGATTGATCGAGTTACGATAAAAAAACACATAATGTATTAGACATTTAGGTCACTATTTGATAAAATAGTTATTGCGACGTGATATGCACCCGTAGCTCAGTTGGATTAGAGCGCAACCCTCCGAAGGTTGAGGTCGCATGTTCGATTCATGTCGGGTGCACCATGTTACGGAGGAATACTCAAGTGGCTGAAGAGGCGGGCTTGGAAAGCTCGTAGGCTGTAAAAGGCGCAGGGGTTCAAATCCCCTTTCCTCCGCCATTAGCAAATGAAATAGTTTCCAAATCTTGGAGAAAGGTTATAATGAATATAACCAATCTAAAGATAGGGGAACTTTTTTTATGAGAATCACGCAGGAAATGAAATTAAAAATGGTAGAGGAACATTTACTGAAAGGTAAAGGTCAAATATTAACACTCTATCAATTTAGGGTGTTTTTTTGTATCCTATGACCATGAAACGAGGGAAATGATATGGGAAAACACTATACTGATCGAGAACGACTCGATATGGTCAAGAAATA
>JAEWVV010000017.1 GCA_023458995.1 Bacillota bacterium | reverse complement strand
ATCCTCCGAAATACGTCGTCAAATGTTCGGACTTCGCTATCAAATGGTATTTTTATGTCAAATGATAGTGGTAATTTCAACTGTTTTGGGTTAAAATATCCTTGTAAATAATTGGGTTTTTGCATACATCAATTATACCAAAAAACCACCCTGGCTTCCAGAGTGGCTTTTTTGTTATCAAGGCTGAAACTATTCTATTCAGTTACAGCCCCTTTCTTTCGTATGAGTTAATCAAACTTAAATTTCTTGACGACCTTTAAAATAATGGACTGCAATTTCAGCAGCAAGTTTTGCGTTATTATAAACAAGTTCAATATTGGAAACAAGAGAATCTCCACCTGTAATCTCTTTGATCTTAGAAAGTAGATAAGGTGTAACATCTTGTCCTTTGATATTGAGTTTTTCTGCTTCCTTAAGTGCTTTTTCAATAGCTTGGTCAATCAGTTTATGGTCCATACTAAAAGCTTCTGGAATAGGATTTGCAACAACAATACCACCGGTTAAACCCAAGCTCCATTTAGCAGTTAATAAATCAGCAATCGCTTTTGCTGTATCTAGGCGGTAACTGACTTTAAAATTACTTGATCTTGAGTAGAATGCAGGAAGCATATCTGTTTGATAACCGATCACTTCAACTCCTTTGGTTTCTAGATATTCCATCGTTAAACCTAGATCAAGAATTGATTTTGCACCGGCACATACAACGCAAATATCTGTAACTGATAGTTCTTCTAAGTCTCTTGAAATATCAAACGTTTCTTGTGCACCACGATGTGCTCCACCAATACCACCGGTTGCAAACACTTTAATACCTGCAAGTGCGGCAATAACAGATGTTCCAGAAACAGTGGTTGCTCCTGTCTTCTTTTGAGAAATGACATATCCAAAATCACGTTTACCTACTTTGTAGACTTCTTTTGCCTTAGCTAGATATTCAATTTCATCATTGGATAATCCAACTTTAATCACGCCTTCGATAATTGCGATCGTTGCTGGAATTGCACCATTTTTGCGAATAATTGATTCAACTTCTAATGCCATTTTTACGTTATCAGGATACGGCATACCATGTGAGATAATCGTTGATTCTAAGGCAACAACTGGTTTACCCTCTTTTACAGCAAGTTCGATTTCTTTAGATAATACAATTTGTGGTTTCATAGATTTAACTCCTTTATTGTTTTTTCAATTAGATTTTTTGATAAGTTAACTGCGACCGCATTTGGATCGATTAAATTTAAATAGGCATTTGCGATACCATATGAGATTAGATCTTTTTTATGGATTGTTGCATAAATTACACCTGAGAAAAACGCATCTCCAGCTCCTGTGGAATTGACAGCATTTACTTTAACTGATGGTCTTAGTATTCTAACATCAGAATTTGCATAGTAAACACCTTTTGCACCAAGTGTGATAAAGATTTCTTTGGTGTTATTTTTTATGAAGTAATCACCAAGTTTGTCTAAACCTTCTTTTGATTCATCACCAAAACCAGCAATTGTTTTGGCTTCTATCGAATTCATTTTAAGCGTATGAATATAGGGTAATAAAGTTTTAAGTTTCCCTGCTTTTTGACCTGAAATCGCATCGACATATGTTTTGGTTTGGTATTTAACAAGTAATGATTTAAGTAATCCTTCAGAGAGATTTGTATCTAGAACAACTAAATCTGCTTGATCTAAAACATCTTGATACTGCATCACTTGTTCTAACGTAATGGACTGTATTTCATCCATTAAGGCAACCCCAATCAAATCTTCACCCTTATCATCAATAATCGAAACATAAAGTGGTGTTTCTTTGATTTCTACAGGTAAAATCCTTAATCCAATTTCTTTTGCTTGATCAAGTATTAAGTTTCGAAAATGATCTTGTCCAAGTGGTGTGATCAGGGTTGTATCTAAAGATAATCGTGCTAGATTTTCTGCAATATTTCTCCCAACACCTCCTAGTGATCTTTTCATATATCCTGGATTAGAATCCATAAGATTCATTTTTTCATGAGGATATAAAAAGAGATCAATGACTGAACCACCGACAATAACTACTTTGCTCATTCATCCACCTCCACATTAGTTTAATTATACCATTTAAAAATATTTTATAAAGTCTACCTCAGCCCTGTAATCAGTTCGATACCATTACCTCAATTTTATCATGAAATTATGGAAATGAAATACATAATTATACATGACTTGATATTCGTCAAGCAATACAAAAAAACGATCAAATTACGATCGTCTTTGAGTTTATTTTTTATCTATACTATCAGCAATTTTTGCATAAATCATCTGAATAACTGGTTCTTTTCCCTTGATATAGGAATCAATATCTTTGGCGAATTTTAATGCCATTTCTTCTTTAATCTTTGCGTATGTTCTTACGTCTTCTGGATGATTTCTTAACCAATCTCTAAATGCGATATGTCTCCTATATTCATCACTATCACTTGGGGATACATAAAGGTGATGTTTCATTAAATGCTCTTTATCTAGATACTTAAAAGCTTCCCTATCTTTAATGCCAAGATCTCCTTCATGTTGATAACCTATAGCATTTAATCTATTTTTCATTTGTTCGAAGTTTTCTCTTTTTATGATGACATCAATATCAATCACTGGTTTTGCAGATAAGCCAACAACAGATGTACTACCCACATGTTCAATTGATAGATATAAATCTCTAAGTGATTTTTTAAGTTCAGTCTCAATCTGATGAAAAGCATCTTTCCATGATGATTGATAGGGTAATACGATCACATGCTTTGTTTTCATAAAAGATAATTCTCCCTTCATTTAAGAAGTCATATTAATCACTTATTAGTTATATTCTAGATTAAGTATATCTACGAGTTTACGTGCTGTATTAACATTTCTAATTGTAACGTGGAAATAT
>JAEWVV010000016.1 GCA_023458995.1 Bacillota bacterium | reverse complement strand
CCATTGCACAGGTCTTTATTCAGACGGGCTTTTCATCTGCACTTATTCAAAAGAAGGATGTAACCAAGGTTGAATATTCAACCATATTCTATGCAGGAATCATTTTATCTCTTGTTTTATACGCAATAATTTTCTTTACTTCTCCTGCGATTGCTTCATTTTATCAATCGCCGATCATTTCACTTGTCTTGAGAATTCAAGGCTTAACCATTGTATTAAGTGCGTTTTCAAGTGTTCAAAATGCGATTATTGTTAAACAATTCGAATTCAAGAAAAGCTTTATTTATCGATTGATTGCAGTCATTCTTCAAGGGGTGGTTGGGATCACGATGGCGATGTTAGGTTATGGTATTTGGTCGATCGTTTATTCAACGCTCTTAAATACGAGCATCATTACAATATCGTTTTGGATTGTTGTTGACTGGAGACCTACACGTGAGTTTTCTTTCCAAGCATTTAAAGCTTTGTTTGCATATAGCACACAAATCCTTTTATACGGATTAGTTAACGTTTTATTTAATAACTTGCAGTCACTGATTATTGGTAAACAGTTTAGTAAAGATACACTTGGGTATTATAACCGAGGATATCAGATTCCAATGCTGATTATGGTGAATACGGATGGAGCGATTAACTCAGTCATGTTTTCGAGTTTATCGAAAGTCCAAGATGATCAAGAGAAGTTCGTTCAAATCTTTAGAAGATCGATCAAGAGTAGTGTATTCTTTGTTTTCCCGATGATGGTTGGGTTGATTGCGATTGCTGAACCACTGACTCTTTTCTTATTAACCGATAAATGGTTAGATAGTGTTCCGTTCTTACAGATTACGAGCTTAATCTGTATGACTTGGCCATTTTCATTGATGCATCATGCACTAAATGCTCAAAAAATGTCAAAATTATCTTTATGGCTTAATCTTATATCGAAAGTGATTGCCATTGTCTTCTTATTGTTATCACTCAAGTATGGTGTGATTGCGTTTGTCTTAAGTGCTTTCTTTAGTTCATTTATTTCAGTTGTCATTATGTTTTTCGTCAATAGAAAAATCTATGGTTATTTATTAAGACAACAAGTTTTAGATTTTCTACCATCTTTGATGATGTCTCTTTTAATGGGATTTGGCGTTTATGTTGTTGGTTTACCTTTTGATACAATCATTGTTAAATTAGTAATTCAAATGTTGACAGGTGTACTACTTTATGGAGGACTTTCATTTCTCTTTAACCGTGAAATCTTGATGTATCTCTACCATAGCGGTTATGATATGATTAAGAAGAAGAACCAAGTATAACTTAAATCGAGGATTTTATGCTAAAAATTAGACCAGGATATTTAAATCTCATCAAGTATACAGTCATTATTGGATGGTTATTCATTCTTTTTTTAGTATCGATTAATTATCTTGATCGTATCAATGAGGTGATGATTTATCTTGGTGTTTATACTATATTCTTAATGATTGTTTTAAGAAATAAACCATCACTCAATCTTGAATTTGTTCTACTTTTAGTGTTTGGTACAGCTTATTTCTTCATTTATATCCAATATAGAGATTACACAACATGGACATATGTCAAATACTGGCTTGGTGCTCCCATGATGTATTTTATGGGTAAAAGTTTCATTTCACTTAAAACAAAGTCTTTCTTTAAATGGATTATCTACATTGTTGTCTTTGGTTTATTTATCTATGCTGGTTTAAACATGATTGATTATGTTAAAGAGTATGCGACAGGATCTGGTCCACGTTATGTTTATGAATTCTGGAAAGGTCATATGATCAATGCACCTCTTATGGGGGTATATATAACTCCGATGGGGACTTTAATCATTTATAATCTCTTTCATTTGAACTTCAAAAAAGATATTGTCTTAAAAATCATTCATTTGATTTTATTTGGACTAAGCATTTATTTTACAATTATTCTTGCTAATAGATCCTACTTTTTAATAGTTCCAATCGTATTCGTTTGTATGTATTTATTACAGCTAGTACTCAACAAGTTTAAAATGCTTAAACCTACATTTATTGCAACTGTATTTATTGGACTTATCTATTATGCATATCGTTTTGATTTCTTAGGAGTTAAGACATTTATTATCGATACAGACTGGTATGTTAGAATTATAAAGACCATGGAAAATGGGTTGTTGTCAGATGGTAGATTTAAAGTCTATCCTTTTATTAGAGATCAATTTGATTTATATCCTTTAGGGGGTTATCAAATGGATTTAGGTGGTATTGTATACGCACATAACTTATGGTTAGATGTCTTATTTGCAGTTGGATTATACCCATTCTATATGCTCGTTGCTTACTCAACGCTCACATTATTCACACTGTTAAAGCTTAATATCGCTAAAAACATTGATATCTCAGTCAAACTGCTTGTATCAAGTGTGTTTCTTGGTTTTACTCTTAATTTTATGGTTGAACCCATCTTAGAGGGTGTTCCTTATGTATTCTTCCTATTCTGCTTAATCAATGGAGCAACCTATGAATATGTCAAAGTATCAAGAATTGAAGAAAAGCTTGCAAAACTTCAAACTATAGCATAAAAAAATCCTTGACCATCACGATGGCTAAGGATTTTTTATTATCTTGGTTGGATTAATTCGTAGCGTTCATTGACTTTTTTAAAGAGTGTATTTGTTGTTGATGTTTCAAAGATAGCAAGTACTAACACAATGATCACACTATAAGGAACTGAATACTGCACATTCTCGATTAAACCGTGAACTTGAGTTGCTACATAGCCAATGATGAATAATGATTTTTCGAACTTTAAATCAGTTAAGTAATACTTGAATATTTGAAAGTAGTGGACACATAGAGCAACCAATCCAAAGATTCCCATCGCTGCAAGTGCTTGGAAAACAGTGCTATGATACATGAACAAACGATGGGCAATTTCAAATTCGATGAGCCATGCATCAGCAACTCTATTGATCGATAACCATCCAGAACCAAACAGTGGTCTTTCTAAGAAAATATTCCATGCGTGTTCATAGATAAATAAACGGTAAGATGTAAATCCATCTAGGCCACGCTCTAATTTAAAGAGAAGAAATTCCATCCATTCCCAAAGAAGCCCTCTTGCGATGAACCCTAAGACAAGTAGAGTAGCAAGTACCGTTACAATATGCCATAGACTTAGTTTAGAACCTCGTTTGACTGTGAAAAGAATCATACCCATAAACGCAATTCCTAATCCAAGCAGTCCACCTCTTGATTTGGTGAGTATGACAGCTGTTATGGGAAGTATGACGATCATCCAACGCCAAATGGAATTGGGTTTTCGGTAGATAAAATAAAGATAAGCTGGAAGTGTGATTGTAATGTAGAAACAAATATCATTGACATTACCCCATCCAAAGTTTCTATTCCATCCCATCATCAGTCTTTCAACAAAAGGTAGTTCGGGGTTTTGGAGGTAACCCATCATGATGTAGTAACCGACCTGATAAACTAGAAGTATATTTACAGCTAAGAAAATCGTGAATAAGTATTTCAAATCTCCAGTCATCGTATTTGAATAGAAGAGATATAAACCTAAGTAAACAAAACCCATCATCGATACGGTGAGTGCACTAAGACTAAATGATGTATAAATGAGTGGTATGACATAAGATAGAGCGATGAGTGCTAAACCCAATGTAAATTTTCTAAACTTAAACTTGGGTTTAAACCGAATGAAATAACCCATATATCCGAAGATGAAAGTAAGGAAAGCAAATATTGGAAAACCTAATTGACCCGTCGTATCAAAGGATATATCAGGTTTATTGATAATAAATAATATCGAAAAAACGATTGGTACAGAATAAAGTGTATTTTTATATAAAGTGAGTAAAAGTGCATTAGATAAGATTAAAAAATAGATCAAGATCATGTTATATAAATTAAACGCATGAGGTTTTGTTTCAAAGTTTAACGACCATGCGAGAAGCGTAATGATAAAGATGAGTCCTATATAATATTTACTCTTTAAAAACGTTTCAATCTTTTTCATGAAATCCTCCACGAACAACTATACTAATTATACCGACTTGACCTATAATTGTCAAAATGATAATCATCTGTTTTTTAGTGGTAAAAAGTTTCAAATCCTGAAACTTTTGAAATATCTGTGAATAATTTTCGTGTTATAATCTAAATGTGCGTATGGAGGTTATAACCTATGTGTGGAATTGTTGGATTTATTGGGCATAAAAATGCCAAAGATGTCGTCTTAAATGGACTTACTCGTTTAGAATACCGCGGCTATGACTCTGCGGGCATATCATTATTTAATCAACGTTATCAAATTTTTGATGTTTATAAAGATGAAGGAAGAGTTTCAAAACTTGTTGAATCAACGAAAAATGCGGGTTATTCCAACATTGGTATTGGTCATACAAGATGGGCAACTCATGGT
>JAEWVV010000015.1 GCA_023458995.1 Bacillota bacterium | reverse complement strand
TAACAACAACCATGATTCAAGGTTCTATTTATGCACTTGGTTCTGTTATTACATTAGGAACATTACAGATGTTTTTATTCTATACAACCAACTTCTTTGAACCTGTGATGGCAATTTCAAGAACATTATCTGATTTACAAAATGCACAAGCATCAGCTGAACGTATTGTAGGTCTCATTGAAACAAAACCAGAATTATTTGATAAAGAAGAAGTGATCAAGAAGTATGGTGACCTTTTTGACGATCAAAAGGAAGAATGGGAACCACTTCATGGTGATGTCGAGTTTAAAGATGTTACATTCTACTATAAAGATAATGAAACCATATTAGAAAAGTTTAATTTAAAGATCAAACGTGGTCAAAGTGTCGCATTAGTTGGTCATACTGGATCAGGTAAAACAACACTTGTAAATCTACTATCTCGGTTCTATGAACCTAAAGAAGGCGAAATCTTAATCGATGGTATTGATTATAGAGAACGCTCGATTCACTGGTTACATTCTAGACTTGGTTATGTTCTTCAAAATCCACATTTATTCTCAACAACCGTGATGGAAAATATACGTTATGGTAGATTAAATGCAACCGATGAAGAAGTGATTTACGCAGCTAAGATGGTTGGTGTTGATGATTTCGTTCAAAAACTCGATAAAGGTTATGAAACATTTGTTGGTGAAGGTGGTAATCTTCTTTCTGTGGGTCAAAAACAATTGATCTCATTTGCAAGAGCAGTGCTTGCTGATCCAAGAATACTTATTCTTGATGAAGCAACTTCATCCATCGATTCTGAATCTGAAGAAATCATTCAAAGAGCAACAGATAAGTTATTAGCAGATCGTACAAGTTTTGTTGTTGCACATAGACTTTCAACAATTGTTAATAGCGATTTAATCGTGATGCTTGAAATGGGGAAAATCATTGAGATGGGTACCCATGAAGAATTACTCAATCTTAGAGGAGCTTACTTTGAACTTTATAAGAATCAGTTCTTCAAAGAAAAGGGTAAGGAACTTGAAGCAGTTTTATAATTAATTAAATTTAAAGTAAAAGGATATCAAATTCTCTATCATAATGTAGAGGTGAGATGATGTCCTTTTATCTTTATATTGTCCAAATGGTGACAATCTTAACTGCAAGAATCGATTGGATTAATGATTATATTCGTGTACCTGTTTTTGATCATATCGAAGAGTATCGTTATCTTCCAGAAGCTAAACTATATATCAATGATTTTTGGGTAGTTGGTGCTAAGGTTGAATATGAAAGAAACGGTGTCGAATGGACGTTTATATCAACCGTGAATACAAATCAGGTGAGAAGATATCAAATCAAGTATAGAGCATATTTTCCTGATTACCATTTATCCGATATCAGAAGTGTAACTTTTGATGTTGTTGATACAACAGGTCCAACAATCATCACGATACCTGATAAGAGGATGAATATAGGAGATAAAATGCCTGACTTAACAGAAGGTGTTGTTGTTTCAGATAATTACTATAAACCTGAAGAAATCTTGATTCATGTTGATACATCAAAAGTGATAACGAATGTGGTTGGTATTTACCCTCTGATATACCGGATATCTGATCCTTCATCAAATGTCGTGATGAGAGAAGTTTTTTTTGAAGTAATCGATCCTTTACCACCTGTAATCACATTAAAACAAGCAGTTAAACTTAATATCAATACAACTTTTGATTGGTCAAGTTTCTTTACGATTAAAGATAATGTCGATATTGTTTTAAGGATTGAAGTAGACGACCTAAACGTCATCTATAACAAAATAGGCATATATCAGGCAAGAATAACTGCAACCGATGATAGTGGAAATCAATCGATTGAACCGTTTATCATAGAGATCGCTGATCTTGAAAAACCTATTTTAAAACTAAAATCGAAACCACCTAACATAACTGTTTTTCAGTTGATTGACCGAGAACTTCTTGAAAGTTATATCCTTGAAGTAAGTGATAATTATGATGAACTTAAAGTTTCTGATGTAAAGATTACCCATGACATTGAATCAGATGTCTTAGGAACTTATTCCATCTACTTTGAGTTAAGTGATCTGTCTGGAAATAAAGTAGAAACAAAACTCAATGTAAAAGTTGTTGATGATATAAAACCTACGATTGAAATCATTACCCCATTGGTCTATAGTGTGTTTTCAGTTGAACCATTTTATCGTGAATATTTTATGTTTACTGATAACTTTACGGATTCAGATGCACTTGTGTATAAAATTAATACAACTCCCAAAATGAGTGTTACTGGACGTTATCCCATCACGGTTGAGGTAAGTGATTCATCGGGTAATAAAGCGATTTATCAGGGTTATGTAGAAATTGTAGATCTCATTCCTCCTTTAATCAATCAATTAAATGAGATTGTTGTTACTGGATTTGAACGAAAAGAATTAAAACACTATTTTAGTTTTAGTGATCAATACGATAAAACTGAAAATATCACGTATATATTTCATGATGAAAACGTCAATTATAGTGTTGTTGGATCTTATGAAGCTTATGTAAAAGCATATGATCAATCTCAAAATGAATCAACATTATCTTTTGAAATTATGGTTATTGATATGATTGAACCTACACTAAAAATCAAGCAGAATTATTACCTCCATGATGTTGGAAAAAGTGAAATAAATATGGTTTCATTTATTGATTTTGTAGAAGATAATTACGATCGTCTTTCATTTGAGGATGTAATTATCACTCATGATATCAACTGGGATAAAATCGGTAAGTATGAAGTTATCTTTAGTCTTAGTGATCATTCACTTAATCAAACAATTCAAGTCCTTACATTCGTTATTGATGACCGTATTCCTCCTACAATCACTTTTGAAGATCTCATGGTTTTACAAGGTGAAATCATCAGATTAACCGATGGTATTGAGGTAAGTGATAATTATAGTGAACCCAATATATATACATTCCCTGAAACGATATCTACTGATAACGTAGGAACATATATTGTAACCTATGTTGTTGTTGATGAAAGAGGAAATTATAGGATGGTGGATCGTTTGATTACGATTTTATCAAACGATGAATCTTATCCACTCACGTCATGGATTCCTCTAGCGGTACTCTTAGTTGCGGGATCGAGTATACTTTATGTTCTCTATAAGAGGGGATAAGTAGTTTCTTTTGACAATAAGTCTAAAATCTACTATAATGTTTCCGTAGTTTTGATTAATGAATTTACAAAGGAGAATATTATGGCTAACGTCTTAGTGGTTTACTGGAGTGGTACCGGTAATACCGAAATCATGGCTGAAAAGATTAAAGAAGGTTTAGAAAACGCTGGCGAAACCGTCGATTTCAAAACGGTTGATCAAGTTGAACCAAGTGATGTTGCTACATACGATAAAGTTGCATTCGGCTGTCCATCAATGGGTGTAGAAACACTTGAAGAAGATGAGTTTGAACCTTTCTTTGAAGGTGTTGAAGGTTATCTTTTAGGTAAAAAAGTTGCACTCTTTGGATCATATGGATGGGGTGAAGGTGAGTGGATGGATGCTTGGGTAGAAAGAACTCAAGGATTAGGCGCAAATCTTTATGAAGCAGGTCTAAAGATCAACTCAACACCATCTTCTGAAGAAGAAGAACAATGTGTAGCATTTGGTGAAGGATTCGCTAAGTTCTAAAATACAAGATAAAATGCCTCCGGGCATTTTTTTCTAGAGTAAAACAAGGCATTTTGACGTATAATAAAATGTAGGTGAGACAATGTTTGGAATCCTTTATCTTCAAAGCGCTTATAGCATGCTTCATAATGTTATACCTTTACCGATACTTGTAGAACAAGCAAAACAAAAGGGTTATGATGTAGTTGCATTAAGCGATGATAATTTACACGGGATGGTTGAACTTTTCAGAGAAGCGAAAAAGCATCAAATCAAACCCGTACTTGGTCTTATATTAAAGGTATCTCATGAATTTTCTGATACCTGTTTTTTTGCATATATAAAGAACCAAAAAGGATATCAAAACCTTTTAAAACTTTCACTTATTCAAGAAAAAAATGGACTTGATGATGACATCCTATTTCAACATCAAGAAGGTTTAATCTTTGTTACAGCAGGGTTATCATCAATGATTGATCAAGCAATTGATCAAGGTGATTTTGATGCTGCTAAAAGATTTGCGATGTTTTACTCTAACCACTTAGATCATTTTTATTTTGGATTATCTCTAGATACATTTCACCAAGAAATGAAAATTGCACCTCATCTATTCCAGTTATCTGAACAACTTCATATCCCGTTATTACCAATTCACCAAACTTCATATCTTGAAAAAGAAAGCAAAGAGGTTTATGAAGCCCTCATTAGAATTGATGATGAGAAAAATATAGTTCCAGAAGATGCCAATTATTCACTTTTATCTAAAGATGAACTCTTAAGATTGTTTTCTGAATATAGTTATGTTTTTGATACATTATCATCTGTTTTTAAACTCATTGATTTTGAATATATAAAGCCTGAGTTTGAGATGCCAAGCTACCCTTTAGAAAAAGGAACTTCGGTTGAATATTTAAAATCACTTGCACAAGTGGGTCTTAATAAACGTTTAAAGAAGATACAAAATGCAGATATTAAACTTTATCACGAGCGTTTGATGTATGAACTCTCTGTCATCGAAAAGATGGGTTATCCTGATTATTTTTTAATCGTTTATGATTTCGTTAAATATGCGAAAACGCACGATATCTTAGTAGGTCCTGGTAGAGGATCTGCAGCGGGTTCACTTGTTGCATATGCACTTGGGATTACGGATGTTGATCCCATCACTTATGATCTTTTATTTGAACGTTTTTTAAATCCTGAACGTATAACAATGCCAGATATCGATATGGACTTTCCTGACAATAAAAGAGATGAAGTCCTCCAGTATGTGAGAGAAAAATATGGCAATCATCACATGATATCGATTGTCACATTTGGAACGTTTGCCTTAAGATCATCTATCAGGGATATTGCAAGAGTGATGAAAATCGATCCACAACGTGTGACAGGTATTATTACACGTGTAGTAAATGACGACATCGATGAAACTGATAGTGAAATGATGCGTCTACTTCGTGTTGCAAAACAAATTGAAGGATTACCTAGACATACCGGAACACACGCTGCAGGAATGATTTTATCTAAACAAGATTTAACTGAGCATATTCCCTTACAAATAGGTATAAACAATTTCTATCAAAGTCAATTAGAAGCAAGTGAACTTGAAAAACTTGGATTACTAAAAATTGACTTTTTAGGCATTAGAAACTTAGCCGTGATTGATGAAGCACTCAAAATGATTGAAAAAACAGGAATTAAGATCAATCTTTTAGATCTTCCTTTGAATGATGAAAAAACATTTAGTTTACTCAGTAAAGCTGAAACCAGTGGCATATTCCAACTTGAGTCTTCAGGAATGCGTGCTGTTTTAAGAAAATTAAAACCAAATATATTTGAAGATATTGTAGCAATCCTTGCGTTATATAGACCAGGTCCTATGGATCATATCGATGATTATATTGCAAGAAGAAACGGAAAACCATTTACCTATTTACATCCCCATTTAGAATCAATCTTAAAATCTACATATGGCATCATCATTTACCAAGAACAAATCATGCGCATCGCACATGAATTTGCAGGTTACACATTGGCTGAAGCAGACTTACTTAGACGAGGTATCTCAAAGAAAGATAAAGATATTCTTGAAAACGAACGTATTCGCTTTGTCGATAAATGTCAGAAAAAAGGATATTCATCAGAAGATGCGAAAACAATATACGACTTAATCGTGAAATTTGCAGATTATGGATTTAACAGAAGTCATAGTGTCGCTTACGCTTTAGTCGCATACCAAATGGCTTATTTAAAAGCGAATTATTTTGCTATTTTCATGACGATTTTGTTATCCTCAGTTACTGGTAATGAGTCTTTAACGAAAGACTACATGACAGAACTAAGAAAAAATAAGATCAAAGTCTTACCACCGGATATTAATTTATCAACAGATCAATATGTCTTCTCTGATGGAAATGTTATTTGTCCGCTTTTAGCAATCAAAAGTATTGGTAGACAATCACTTATAAAAATACTTGAAAACAGAAATGAACAAGGTCCATTTAAAGACTATCAAGACTTTAAACGACGCATGAAAAAAGAAATCAACGATAAAAACGTTGAAATGCTCATTCATGCAGGTGCCCTAAATGCTTTTGGTTTAACCCATCACACGATGATTTCATCTAAACAAATCGATCAAGCAGGATATGAACTCTATGTTACGGACTTCACCATGCCTAATCTTCCAGAGTATTCATTTAGTGAACTTGCAGATTTCGAAAAAGAAGCTTTAGGTTATAATCTTGTTTATCATCCCATCGCAATGTATGAAAATGAGATTATGAAGTACCGTTTAAAATCGGTTCAAGATATCTTAGATGGAAAAGAAGGATTTGTTTTAGGAATGATTAAAAAGAAAAAAGTCATTAAAACAAAACAGGGCAAACCGATGGCTTTTATTCAAATTGATGATGGTGTGAACGAACTAGAAGCAACCTTTTTTACTGATACATATCAAAAGTATGAATCATATTTAACTCAAGATGTACAGATCTTTAAAATCAACAAAAATAATTATCGTGGTGACATAAGTTTTGTTATCGATCGAATAATGAGCTTAGCTGACCTAGAAAAAGGAGACAAAATAAAATGACAAAAGAATCTCGCAAGGAGATTTTACAAGCCGTTCGATTAGGCTTATTCATTAATATCTTTCTTGCAATCATGAAACTTTTCTTCGGATTTTGGGGAAGCGCTCAAGCTTTAATCAGTGATGGTTTAAACTCAGCTTCTGATGTGTTCATCAGTTTAATGATCTTACTTGTTTTAAAACTTGCAACAAAGAAACCTGATTATGATCATCCCTATGGACATGAAAAATATGAAGGCTTAGCATATTTTGTTTTAGGACTTATCTTTCTTGCAACTTCAGTCTTCATCGCAATCGATGCTGTTGTAGCAATCATTGATCACATCAAATTCCCAAATCAAACGGAATTGCCACATATCTTAACAGTTGTTGTTTCAATCGTTGCACTCTTGATTAAGTTCATTCTTTACCGGTACTACAAAATTATTGGTAAAAAATATAACAGTCCAACCATTCATGCAGATGCAAAAAACCATTTAATCGACGTCTATGCAACAAGTTTTTCAGTTGTAGGGTTAACGATTGCACAATTTGGATTTGTGATGTTTGATGATATTGCTGCTTTAATCATTGGTTTATTCATCTTAAGATTAGCAATCCAAATTATTTTAGAATCCGTTTCATTCTTAACGGATCAAGCGCCATCAAAAGAAGAGATCAAATCAATCTATGGTGTGATCCTATCGATTGAAGGTGTCATTAAAGTTGATGATTTAAAGGTTAGAAAACATATGACACAACGTTATGTCGATGTTGAGATATCTGTTCGTGCATCACATACACTAGAGCATGCGCACAAGATTGCAGAACATGTTCACCATGAAGTCGAAGAAGTATTTCCAGATGTCATCCATTGCATGGTTCACGTCAATCCAGAAAGAAATATATGATTTTTACATAAGGCTGATAGCATAGAGTGGGTAAACGTAGTTTATTTCATTGAGTTCTATCAGCTTTTTTGATAAAATAATGATAACCAATTGAATGAGAAAGGCGGGATTTTATGCCATCATTACTAATAATACAATGGGGTATTGTCGGTTTCTATGCCGTGATTTACTTCCTATTAGGCTTTATCCGAGGAGGGTCCAAGTCCACGTATTTTACAATCGTCGCATTCATTACGACATTTGTTAGTTTGTACTTAATCTCATTCATCTCTCTGAACTTGATTTTATCGGAGAGTTTTACACTTGTAAGTTTACTTGAAATGATTAACGGTTACGTAGGTGGGATGATTCCTGAGACCGTATTTACGTATGCAAGTGATCCAATGCTTGCTGCATTTGCGATTGCCGTTGTGGATCTAATCCTTCGTATCGTTGGTTTTATCGTGATCTATCCCATGATCAAAGGGTTATTAACCCTTATTATTTTTAGACCTATTTGGAGTTTTGGTATTAAAAAAGCATTACTCAAACGCCAAAATGAAAAACTTTATGAAGAAGCTATGTCTGAAGGTAAGAAAAATTATGTACCTAAGAAACGCTTAAAGAAGAATCTTCTTGGTCGTTTTTGGGGTGGTTTTATGGGTGCTTTCCAAGGTTTATTAGTCGCATTCATCGTTTTACTTCCTGTTTTAATTATTTCTGGATTTTTAACAGTCGAAAGACCTGCTGATGAATTACCTTTAGGACTTGAAGAAACAAATGAAACAAAACTAGCAGCTATCCCAGGGATGCCTGATCTTGGTGGTATGTTAGGAACAATTGATGATTATCTTGTTCAACTCGATGAAATGAATACCCAAGGTTTGGGTTCATATATGAAACAAATCACAGTTCAAGGTGTACCGATTGACCGGTATATTTTTGATCGGATCTTTACGACAACCGTTAAACAAGGTGAAACTGAAACAGACATTAACTGGATTAATGAAGTTGAAGGTATTTTAAAGATTACAAGAACAATTTATGATGGAGAATATATCGGTGGCGATTTTGGAGTCGATGATATCGACCAAGATACACTGACGGATTTAGATATTGTTTTTAGTTATTTTAAGAATTCTGACTTAATGGCTTACATGATACCAACTGCAGCAGCATTTGGTCTTGATAACTTTAGAGATAGTCTTCCTGGAGATATTTCAGATGAAACTGCTGAAGGAGTTGTTGGAAGTGTACAAGATATCGATTGGAACGCTGAGTTTGGTAATATTCAAACGATCGTTGAAGCGATTTTGACATTTGGATCGGTTGCAGAATTGAGAGCTTATATGGCAGATCCCTATTTAATGCTTGATTTAACTCCTGAACAAGGTGTTGAACTTGCAAATATTGTTCGTGCAATTGGCGATATGCAGCTTATGGAATTAATTTCTGTAGGTCTTGAATATGCAACAACCCTTGATACCTTACAATCTAAACTCACTTGGATTGCTGAAGAAGAAAGACAAGCATACTTGGTAGAAGAACTTTCTTTTATTATCGATAACCCTGCTTTCTTTAATGGACAAGATGGTGAATTTGCACGTTTAGCTCTACTCAT
>JAEWVV010000014.1 GCA_023458995.1 Bacillota bacterium | reverse complement strand
ACCTTGGATGCTGTTTTACCGCTGATTCCAATATCAATTTCATCTAAAATTAAAAGTGATAGATGATTTGCTTTCGCATAGATTGATTTTAAAGCAAACATAAAACGCGCTCTTTCACCACCAGAGGCAACTTTAGCAAGCGGTTTAACAGGTTCACCTTCATTTAACGAAATATAGAACTCGACATTGTCTAAACCTGTTTCTAGCATACTATTTTCATCTTTTTTGATTTCGTCAAAGACGATATCAAATGAAGCTTTTTCAAGATCTAAATCTTTAAGTTCAATTAAGACATCACTTGCTAGTTTTTTAGCAAGTTTTTTTCTTAAGTCAGATAACTTTAATCCTAATTGATAAGCTTCATTAAATGCTTTATCGACTTCTTTTTTGGATGATTCGAGATACGCATCATAATCGGTAATAAGCATTAATTCTTCTTCAATTGATGCTAAATAATCAATTAACTCATTGATTGATTTTTGATACTTCGTCTCAATTTTAACGAGCTCAAAACATCTTTCTTGCATGAGGTTAAATTCTTCTTCATCAAAATCCAGTTGTTCAATGGTTTGATACATCAAAGATTTTACATCATCTAAGTTATAATAAGCTTCTTCAATACGGTTATGCATCTCTTCATAAGACTTATCAAGATGACCTATTTTTTCTAATGCTTTTGCTGCATCATAAATCGTATCTATAGAAAACACATCATTTTCTAAAGACTGATACGCTAGTTTTAAAGAACTCATTATCTTATCAAAATTTTTAAGTTTTTCAATCTTTTCATCTAACATAATCTTTTCATCAACTTGAAGATTAAATGCTTTTAACTCTTCAACTTGATATTCTAAAAAGGATTTCTTTTCGATGGATTGATTCTTCTTAAGTTTTAATTCCTCATGATGTTTTTTCTTGCTTAAGTAATTTGATCTAAGAATCAAATATTGGTTTTTAATTTCATTGATTTTAGATACATCTGTTTGGTCAATCAGTTCAAGATAATAACTTCTTTCAAATAGACTCATCGTCTCTGTTTGTGAGTGAATTGAACCCATTGAAAGCATCACATCTTTGATTCTAGCGAGAGTCGTTGGTTCATCATTAATCTTCATTATGTGTCTACCTTGAAGATCAATATCTCGTTCAACTTTGATAATTTCAGGAAGCCCTAATTCTTCTTGTTTAAGTTTAGACAATTCAAAAATACCCATGACATGAGCTTTGCTCATTCCATGTCTAATCATCGTAGCATCCGATCTTTTCCCAAAAAGAAGATAGAGAGACTCTAAAATAATGGACTTTCCTGCACCGGTCTCACCCGTTAGGGCTGATAATCCGGGTAGAAAATCCATCTGTAAGTCATCGATTAATGCGAAATTCTGGACGTGTAACTGTTTTAACATAAAACATCCCTCACCAAATGTTCAATATGTTCAATATTTTTCTTATCTTTGATATATAAAACATATTCTTGGTTTCCTGTTTTTCCTTTAAGACTTGATTTTTTAAGCCCATAAAGGGAGAATCCAAGCGCTCTTATACTTTCTAATACATCAGATAAGATCATTTCGTGTTTTTTAAGATCTTTTAAGACACCTTGTTTAAAGTGAATATGTCCCGCTTCAAACTGTGGCTTGATGAGAGCAACGATCTCACCTTTATATCCTTTTAAGTGACTCATGATCGGTTTAATTGAGGTGAATGAAACATCAATGAAGATAATATCAGATGCTGGAAGATTAACATCTAAAATGTTCGTTTCTTCATGAAGTTCTATTCGTTTGTCTAATCTTAATGTTTCATCCATTTGATTAGAACCAACATCATAAGCATAAACAAACTTCGCCCCCATTTGTAGTGCGCAATCGGTAAATCCACCCGTTGATGAGCCAATATCGATGGCTATTTTACCATGAAGGTCAATCTTAAAATCAAGGATAGCACCATATAATTTTTCACCAGAACGGCTCACAAAGCGTGATGTTTCAAGCATTTTTATCAAAGGTTCACTAACTTCAAAACCCTGTTTTGAAATAATTTCTCCATCAACTTCAACTAAACCTCGTTTAATGAGATCACTTGCCTGACTTCTTGATTTTGCAATACCTTTTTCGACTAAATAAAGATCAAGTCTCATGAAATCAAATCCTTAATCTTATCTTTAACAGATTCTAAATCCATACCAAGTTCTTTTAACATATCATTATAATGTCCATGATCAATAATTTTATCGGTGATTGACATTTCTTTAATCGTGTTTTTATATCCATGTTTAGCCATAAATGCTAAGATTTGTGGGTAAAGTGAACCTGAGTTTGCAGCTTCCTCATAGACTAAAACAGGAAGATTATTCTTTAAAACATCATGAAGCATTGCTTCATCGATGGGTTTAATAAAACGTGCATTAATGACGTTACCTGAAATATTAAGTTCATCTAATGCTCTAATCATTAAATCAAGGCTTGGACCATAACTGATGAGATTGATACTTGTTCCTTCGCTTAGTATTGTCCATGTTGGATCAATTTTATCAAATGTGATTTGATCTGTCTCTTGATTAAAGAGAACTGTTCCTCTCGGATATCTCATGACAAACGGATGACTTTGCATAAAGAAACCATAATGAAGTAAAAGAGCAGCTTCTTTTGCATCATAAGGCATCGTAATCACCATATTAGGCATTAAATAAAACATCGAGACATCATAAAGCCCCTGATGGGTTGAACCATCTTCACCAACGATTCCTGCGCGGTCAATACCAAAGACGACATGATGATCACTTCTTGAGATATCATTTAAGATCTGGTCAAATGCACGCTGTGCAAATGTTGCATAAAGGGGTAAGAAGACATGAATTCCTTGATGTGCGAGCATTCCTGCCATGGTAGCTGCATGTTCTTCAGCAATACCTACATCTAAATATCTGTCTGGAAAAGTTTTCGCGAAACTTGAAAATGATGTTCCAACTTCCATCGCAGGCATAATGACGAATGTACGATCAATCTTTTGGAGTTCAATCATGATCTTACTGATCATTTCACTCCAGCTAATCCCTTTTTTAACACCATTTGATGGTTTAGATACACCATGATAGGTACCAATCTTATCGTTTTCTGCATCAATATGTCCTTTACCTTTTTCAGTAATGACATGTAAGACAACAGATTTTCTAACCTTTTTAATTCTTTCTAAATTATAGATTATACTTTTAATATCGTGTCCATCAATGGGACCAACATACATATAACCTAAGTCTTCAAAAATATTTTGACGTTGTAAGAATCCTCTGATACCACGTTTAACACGACCTAAAAAGCTCATCATAAAACGAGGTAATATTTTAGCCCATATGCGTTTCCATTTCATGAATAATTTCATCGATCTAAACTTAGTCAGTGCCTTTGAAATAGAACCTACACTCTTTGAAATACTCATTTCATTATCATTTAAAATAATGATTCCCTTTAAACTGGGATCACTACCAATTAAGTTTAAAGCTTCAAATGCCATACCGTTTGTGATGGAGGCATCACCAATCACGGCAATTCCAGTACCCGCTTCACCTTTAAGCTTTTTAGCAACCAAAGTTCCATGCAGTGCTGATAATGCAGTTCCTGCATGTCCAGATTCCCACTGATCATGAACGGATTCTTTATAGTTGATATATCCAGATAAACCATTGGTTTGTCTAAGTGTATCAAATTGATCCATTCTACCTGTTAAAATCTTATGGGTATAAACCTGATGACCTACATCAAAAATCATCACATCTTCAGGACTATTAAATGCACGGTGAAGTGCAATAATCAGTTCAACTGTTCCTAAATTAGAACTCAAGTGTCCTCCAGTTTTAGCTATAGAGTCAATTAAAAAGGCGCGAATATCTTCCGCGAGTTTTTTTAATTCACTATCACTGAGTTGTTTTAAAAATGTAGGATCCTTGATGTCTTTTAAATTCATAGTTATTTAATATCCTTCACCACAAGTTTTTCCGCTTCCTCTAGAAGCTTATAACATTCTTTTGATAATTCTAAACCTAATTGATATTTTTTAACTGCTTCATCTAAAGGAATGTCCTTGTTTTCAAGGTCTTTAACAACACCCTCAAGTTCCTTAAGTAATAGTTCAAATGATTTCTTTTCCATGGGTTAATTCTCCTTTATCGATTTAACTAAAGCGACGGCTCTACCATCTTTTAGTCTCATCTCTATTTCATCATCAATCTTGATATCTTTAATCGTAGTTAATACTTTTTGACCTTTTGAGATCACTGCAAATCCTTTATCCATGACAGATAGTGGATTTAATGTTTCTAGTTTAGCACGACTTAGATCAAACTTCGCATTTTTTTGATTCATTAAACCAAGCATGGCTTGATAGAGTCTAATCTTTAACTGATCGTTATTCTGACGATAGGTCACGACTTTATCGTAAGGACTTTTCATTATTTCTCTTAACTTACTTAATTTAAACTCTTTTGATTCTAATTGATACATAAAATTCTTATCGAGATAAAGAGAGAGTCGGTTTAAATTCTCATGATTAACTTTGAGTTTTTCTTGAGGTGATAAGAGATCTAAACGCTGATCTAAATACATAAGTTCTGTTTTCTTGTTATTGAATACAAGATTCATCCGATAAGCCAATTGCTGTTTATACTCTAAAATGGTGTTAAACAAATCACTTTTATTTGGTGTTGCAAGTTCTGCAGCAGCAGTTGGAGTTGGAGCTCTTAAATCAGAGACAAAATCGGAGATTGTAAAATCTGTTTCATGTCCAATCGCTGTAATGACAGGAATTTTAGAATTATAGATCGCATCGATTACGGGCATTTCATTAAATGACCATAAATCTTCAATCGATCCACCACCACGTCCAACAATTAAGACATCTGCATTGTTAAGTTCATTGGCATATAAGATTTGATTTCTGATACTATCAGCACTTCCTGGTCCTTGTACTAAAGCACTATAGAGATGAATTTCTGCAAGCGGATAACGTCTTGTTACTGTGTTCATAATATCTTGAATCACTGCACCGGTTGGTGAGGTAATCACACCAATCACTTTTGGAAATTTCGGTATTTTACGTTTATGTTCTAAGCTGAAATATCCCTTTTCTTCAAGTTCCTTTTTTAATGCTTCATATTTTTGATAAAGTTCACCGATACCATCTAATGACATCTGTGAGACTTGAATGGAATAAGACCCAGAAGGTATATATAAAGAAATACGTCCTGTGACTAAGACATGGTCACCTTCTTTAGGCTGAAATAAGAGTCGATCTGCTTCTCTTGAAAACATAATGGCAGAAATACTCGCATTCTCATCTTTTAAAGTGAAGTATAAATGTCCTCTTGAATGACGTTTAAAGTTAGATATTTCTCCTTTTAATAAAATAGAAATAAGGTGTTTATCACCTTCGAGTTTCATTTTGATATACTTGGTCAGTGCAGTAACCGTTAGATACTTTGGTCCTCCACCTAGTTGATTAAGATCCAATAACATCATCCCTTAATGGTTTTAGCGATATTATCTAAAAGACGGTTTGTAAATTTGTGTTGTTTCTCATCATCTAAATTACTATATGTCTTTGTAAGAAGAACCGCTTCGTTTATAATAATTTGTTTTTCGATGTCTGTGTATTTTAGTTCATAGGTTGCAAGTCTTATAATGGCACGATCGACAAAATTTAACCGGTACAAACTATAATCAAATAAATGATTTTCGATGATTTGATCAATATCTTTGATCTGATTCATCAATTCATCATAAACTGTCTTTGCATTTTCATCTTCAAATGTTGGGATAAACGGTAAGTTTTCGCTTTTGTATAAGTCATATTGGTAGAGCTGATTCATCAGCTCAATTCTTAATTCATGTCTGGTTTGTTTCATATTTTCTACCTCATGAAGATTGTATCATATTTTTATCTAAAAATAAAAAGGATAGTCTAAAAAAAACACGGTCATTTGACCGCGTTTTGATAACTATCTTCCTAACCATCCACCATCAACTGCAAGTGTGAAACCATGGATGTAATTCGCATTATCTGATGCAAGGAAAACTGCAGCCCCAGCGACATCACGAGGTGTTCCCCATCTTCCTGCTGGTATTCTTTCTAAAATCTCTCCAGCTCTCTTCTCATCATCACGAAGTGCTGCTGTATTATTGGTTGCCATATAACCTGGAGCAATCGCGTTGACGTTAATATTGTATTTAGCCCATTCATTTGCCATAGTCATCGTGATTCCTTTAACAGCAGATTTAGATGCTGTATATGAAGGAACTCGAATACCACCTTGATAGGATAACATGGATGCAATCGATATAATCTTTCCGCCATGACCTTGTTTGATAAACTGGTTTGCTACCGCTTGGCTTAAGAAAAAGACGGTTCTTGCGTTAATGTTCATCACATCATCCCAATTGGATTCAGAAAAATCAAGTGAATCTTCTCTTCTAATAATACCTGCATTATTGATTAAAATATCAACTTTACCGAAGGTATCAACAGCTTTTTTAACAAGCTCAACTAATCCATCTTTTTTAATCGTAATAAGGTTTGCAACAACCCCTAAGAATTTGCGTCCTAATTTTTCAACCATGACTTTGGTATCTGTTGATTCAACATAATCGATACCAACGATATCCGCACCAGCTTCAGCTAAACCTAATGCCATACCTTGACCAAGACCTGTTGATGATCCAGTCACGATTGCAACTTTTCCTTTTAAACTAAATTGATCGAGTAGCATCTAAAAACCTCCTATTTTAGATCAGACATCTTGACGAAATCCATATCATCAAATGTCTTATTTTCACCGCACATACCCCAAATAAAGGTATAATCCGATGTTCCAACACCTGCATGGATTGACCATGATGGTGAAATCACTGCTTGTTCATTTTTAATCACGATATGTCTTGTTTCATCAGGTTCACCCATGAGGTGGAACACGCGTGTATCTTCAGCCATATTGAAATAAAAATAGACTTCCATTCTTCTTTCATGTGTATGACATGGCATGGTATTCCATGCAGAACCTTCATTTAAAATGGTCATTCCCATCACGAGTTGACATGACTCACAAACAGCTGGGTGAACATATTGATAAATCGTACGTTCATTTAATGTTTTTGGAGCTCCCCATTTGTTTGGGTTTGCTTTGGCAAATGGAATGTGAACTGTCTTATAAGTCATATGTGCTGGTGCACTATTGATATAGTATTTCGCAGGATTATTTTGATCTGTTGATGCGAAAATGACTTCTTTTGTACCTGCACCAATATACATACCATCACGAGAAGCCATGATTTGTTTTTTACCATCTAAAATAATATAACCAGGTCCACCAATATTGATGACACCCATTTCTCTTCTTTCTAAGAAGAAGGTTGTTCCTAAGTCTTTGGTTACAGGTAGACTTACTTCCTTTGTTACAGGCATGATGCCACCTGCAATGATCCTATCATGATGTGAATACGTAAACAAGATTTCATCAGTTTCAAAGATTTGATTGATTAAATAGCGTTCACGCAGAGTTTTCGTATCGTAGTTTTTTGAATCACTTGGGTGATTATTATAGCGTATATCCAGTTTCAATGGTCACACGTCCTTTCTAAGTAATTGGTTAATTAAGTCATAACTTGTTATTATATCATCACCTGTCACACCTTCAAAGATGAGGTATGTATTTGGATAAGTTTCTTTAATACGTTTGATTAAATATGGGTAATCCATTAAACCTTGTCCAAGACCTACTTGAACTAATCTATGATCAACCACAATAAAATCTTTTAAATGGAAAATAACAAGACGATTTTTGAATAATTCTAATGAACGTTCAAAGATTTCATTTCTTTCCTCATAGTTATCGATGTTTAAATAATTGAACAAATCAACAGTAACCTTAACATTAGGATTATCAATCATGTTAAGCATTTCTAAAAGACGATCCGGTGAATAAGCAACATGGGCGTATGCACCTTCGATAACGACATGAGCATTATATTTATCTGCATAATCTTGTAGTTCTTTAATGATCCTACTCACCTTAAAAAGTGCTTCATCTGTATGGTTTTTTGGATGATAACTCCACGGACTTCCCTGATAAGAACCTGTCTCAGTACCCACATAAAATGTGTTTAGACTCCGTGCGATTTCTAAATGTTTCTTAAAATAGGAGACTCCTTTTAAGAGTTCTTCTGAATCGGGATGATAAGGATTGAAATAAGCACCAAGCATCATGATATTTGGCTTAACAAAGGCATTTTTAATGAAATCTACATCCTTAAAATCTACTTCCTCATCAAGTGCTTTCTTAAAGACGAGTTGCACACCATCAAACCCAAATGCTAAAACATTTGATGCAAGATCTGATGCACTCATTTTCCCAATATCATGCGCTCTAATACCAAGCTTAATCATTAAAGTCTCCGAGGTATCCAAGTCTTCTAGATATATGCTCAGCAATATTTGTAAATTCTTTAGCGATGCTTTCTCTTTCAGAATCTTCAGATGCTAAGTCAGATGCTACTATAACACCAACCACTCTGTTTTCAAAGTTCCATACAGGTGCTGCAAGTGTGCAAATATGTGAAT
>JAEWVV010000013.1 GCA_023458995.1 Bacillota bacterium | reverse complement strand
TTTTTGCTACTTTACATGCATTAATAACAGAAACACTGTTTCCAGATGTCGTAAATACAAACAAAAGATCTCCTTCATCCGCATATCCATATACTTGTTGAGAGAACACATAATCATATCCAATATCATTACTGATTGCTGTCATCAGTGCAGTTTCACTCGATAATGAAATAGCTCTAATGGTACCTTCTAATTTTTGCAATAATTGATCTTTCCCAAAAAGCTGTTCATACTTATCCAAAAATTGAGAATGAATTTTTCTTTTAATCGAGAAGCTTTTCATCAGTTCTCCAACAATATGCAATGAATCCGATGAACTACCTCCATTACCACATATTAAAATTTTATTATATGATTTAAACTGAGATACCTTGTTGATTACATTGTATACTTCATCAATAAAGTTATTTAATTGATATTCTTCTACAAGTTGATCGATAAAAAACTTTGTTTTCTGTCTCATGATAAAACCTCATAAAACTTACTACTTATCTTATTACCCAATGCATCATTAATTTCTATAAATGCATAGGTTGCACCTTCTGGTACTGAAGCATCTATCTCTCTACCACTAAGTGTAACATCCAAACGATACCAAGATGCAGTATGAATTTCATAATCTGGACTATCTGTCCAATATAGATATGCCGTACTAATATCCACATGATCATTCGTTTCTACGTGTATCAGGAAATCACTAAATGATTCTTTTGTAATTTTGATGATTGATTTTTGACCTTTTACAATACTATCAGCATATGCAAAAAGTTCCTTGGGTGAAGATCCTTGTTCTTGACCGTGAGTCATATTCTCATAGTATGCATATTGAACATCAATATCTTGGATAAGATTTATCGCTTTTTGTTTTAACACAGGAGAAAACGCATAATCTTTTACTCCCTGCATCCAAAATGTAGGTGCTGTGTTATATGCTAAATAAGCGGCTGGATCATAGTATTTACGATAAACATCTAGCATTTCATCAGACATTGCAGCAAACATTGAATAAAGTGAGGAACCGTAGTCTTCGTCTAAATAACCAGCACCATAAACGGGCATTGCAAATGCGAATCGATTATCGACACCTACAGTAATAGCACTTAAGTATGATCCCCATGATATACCTGTAATACCAACTTTATCTTGATTAACGTTATCCATAGAACGTAGTAAATTATTAGCAAAAACAATGTTGGAAACGCTTTGATAAACCCATGAATCTTCTTTTTGATCAAGTAAATCTTCTGCTCTAACACCATATCCTTTAGGACCACCATGAGGGTTAGAAATGATGGTATTTAGTCCTGATTGAGGAGATGACATTTGAGCATCAAAATCTGGTGCAATGGCAACATAACCTTTATCTGTCCACATTTTTACCCAATCAGGAAATGCTCTTCCTAGACCACCATGAACTAAAATGATAGCTGGATATCCTCCTTCAGGCATTTCTGAAGTCGGTATACCAAGATAAGCAAATATCTGAGTTTGTTCATCTTTATAAATTTGCCCTTGATAAAAAATAGCTTTAATATTTGAACTGTAATTCAGACCTACATCCCATGAATTCACTTCTTGGTGACTTAGTTCATTGATGTCCCACATAATTTCTCTTTCTTCGAGGTCTTGTTGGCACCCATATAAGAGTGCCAACATACCTACAATAATCAAAGTAATTGTTTTTTTCATCGGTCAAAACCTACTTTCAACACAGACCTTTATGGTTTATTTTTTGAATTTTTTGATGATGAAAATAGCTCCTAAAGAGATACCAACAACGCCTAAGGTTGATCCTACAACAATTGCTGTTACTTGTTTACTTGTTAGTCCTTCATCATCAGGAGTTTCTGGTACTTCTGGTGTTTCAGGCTCTTCAAGTGCTTCTTCATAAGCTTCAACATTTGCTTTTGTCGTATCTAAATTACTTAGTTTAGTAACAAGCGCATGTTGTTCTTCAGTTACCACGAGGATAAGTTCATCAATGCTTGCAATGAGTGCTACGGTTGATTGATAATTTGCTTCAGTGATGGATGCTGGGAGAGTATTAATTAAATCGTCAACCTTCTTAGCAACTTTTTCATCTGCTAATTGACTATTTATAGCATTTAAACGCGTCGAAATTCCTAGAACGTCATGAGCTCTTAATTGAGTAGCATCAATAGCTTCATGTGTATTATAACTTTCTATTTCTGCTTTCGTAGCTGTTTCACCAGTAATCTTGCTATATAATCCTTCAAGAACTGTAAGACCATCATTAAGTGCTGCTAAATACGCAGTATAAGCATCTTCTTGTTTACCTAAAACATCAACGATGGTTAATTCAATGTCTTTTCCACCATTGTGATTTGCTCCTTCACCTGTTGTAATATTCATAACAAGTTCATCAGGATTTAAACCACGATCGCTAAAAAATCTACTTGGTACGGTCACTTCAAAACCTGTGCCATCTTCAACTGTAAATACGAGTTTATAATTTGTACCTGATGTTTCAAAAGACATGGTGATCAACTTGCCTTCAATTGCTGAAGCTGAAATCGAACCATATTTTCCCCATGAATCAAGAGGTGTACCAAATGTTAATCCTGTATCTGTTGAAGTATCTTTCAATGCAACATCAATTGTAGAAGCTGATGTTGATCTAAATACAACAGATAATCCCATTTTGCCAACGCTTTGATTTGGAATCATATCGCGATCTTGACCAAAGTTAATCGCAAATCTACCGACATCTTCGATTGAATCAATGATAAAGGATAAACTGAAATCTTCTAAGCTGACAACGTATTCGTTTTCATTGTCACCATAGACTACTCGTGTATCACCATATGAATCAATTAGTCTTAGATGTGTTCCTTCATTAGAAGATACTGAACGGACAAAATGAAGATTGCTGTCGTAGTTTACCCAGTATGTGTTTTCATTTGAATAAAACAAATCTTTACCTGTTGCTAGTTGAGTAGCAAATGCAAGTAAATCAGCTCCATTTGAAACGAAGGGTCTAATTTGTTCATCAAGTGCATTAAGTTCACTCAAAACG
>JAEWVV010000012.1 GCA_023458995.1 Bacillota bacterium | reverse complement strand
GAGAGGAAGCGCGTGGAAAGCGTATTGTTTTTATCGTCTGTGATACAGGCGAAAGATATTTATCCACGCCATTATATGAATCATGATGAAATGTACGATTGAAGATGTAAGATCTGTTAAAAAGTTTGATCCTGCAGCTCCAAGTTGTTTAATGATTTACTTAACATATCCAGGTGTGATTGCTTTAAGAAGACATAGAAGAGCACATAAACTATGGTTAAAAGGATATAAAAATATTGCACGATTAATCAGTTATAGAACAAGAAGAATCACAGGAGTTGATATTCATCCAGCTGCTCAAATTGGTCATGGTGTATTTATCGATCATGGTGCAGGCACTGTGATTGGTGAAACTGCAGTGATTGGTGATAACTGTGTTTTATACCATGGTGTAACACTTGGTGCGAATACATTCGAAAAAGTAGATCGTCATCCCAAACTCGGAAATAATGTCATTGTTTATGCCAATGCAACACTTTTAGGACCGATAATAATTGGTGATCATAGCGTGATTGCTGCTGGAGCGGTTGTTGTTAAAGACGCTCCTCCTTATAGTAAATTAATCGGGGTACCTGCACATCGAAGTAGCTCTCTATAGGGCTATTTTTTTGTCTTTATTATAAATAAAAGGGCTATTTATTATTTTGATTATTTCATTTGAATTAGCTTATAAAAATCACTAGAATAGTGGTGTATTCATTGTAGAAGAAGGTGTTTTATATGTATGTAATTTCACGAGTTTTTTTCTTTGAAAAAGGACATCGCGACAAAATAGTCGAGAAGTATAGTCAACCACCCGTAATGATTAATTTCCCGGGATTCATCAGAAGAGATGTTTTATTGGACCAAAAAGATCCAGAAAAAGATGTCTTACGTATGTTAATCTTTTGGGAATCAAAGGAAGCATTTTATAAATTTGAAGGAAGTCCATTGCATATAGCGATGCATAAAGACAAGAATCATCAACACAACCAAAAGCCAGAAGGACTAATCGATATACATAGGGAAGCCTATGAAGTTATCGCAAGCGATAGCTATGTTGAAGCATAAAAGAAGATTTTTATTAGTCTTCACTTTTGTTTTACTCGTTATTATTTCACTTTCAATTGGTGTACTCGATTTAAGTTTTACGGGTCTATTGAAAGGTGATAAAGAAGCGTGGCAAGTGCTTTATGTTTCACGTATACCACGGACGATTGCGATTATATTAACAGCTTCAAGTTTATCGATTGCAGGCTTGATCATGCAAGCGATTAGCCGTAATAAGTTTATATCTCCATCAACTGCTGGTACAACAAATGCAGCTGTTTTGGGTGTACTTATTGGATATTTAGTCATGGGAAATCAACCGATTATTTTAAGATCAATCTTTGCCTTTGTTTTTGCATTAGTATCGACACTCATATTTATGCTGATGCTTAAGAAAATTAAGTTTAAAAACGTGATTTACGTACCGTTAATTGGGATGATGTATGGCGCGATGATTTCATCGATAGCAACATTTATCGCACATCGATTTAATGCATTACAGTTTTTAAATACGATTGGTATTGGTGGGTTTTCGAATAAAGCGGTTGGATCTTATGAACTTCTTTATCTAGTTGTTCCTGCAATTGTTTTAGCGGTTATTTATGCAACACGTTTTAGTATTGCTGGTATGGGTGAAGATTTTGCGAAGAACTTAGGGGTTAAGTATGGTGTTGTCATCAGTGTTGGTTTAATCATTATTGCTGTGATATCATCCGTGACCTTTGTGATGGTTGGAACTCTTCCATTTGTTGGATTAATTGTGCCTAACTTAGTCTCTTATTATTACGGTGATCATGTGAAAAAAACTGTCGTTGATATTGCACTTTTTGGTTCAAGTTTTGTTTTATTTAACGATATATTAAGTAGACTTGTCGTATTTCCATATGAAGTATCCATTAGTTTTACGATGGGCGTTACTGGGGCACTCATCTTCCTCATCATTATCTTTAGGAGGATGAAACATGAATCGTAATCGTAAATTATTAATTATACTTGGTAGTCTTGTTATCCTATCGGTCATCTTTTATATCTTCTTTTGGATGTTAACAACACCTTATGATTTATTTCCAAGTGATGCAGAACGTGCTGAGAGAATGAGAACTGCCATATTCAATATTTTATCGCGTAAAACAATGCAAGTACTTGCGATGGTTGTATCTGCTATTTTGATTAGTTCTACAACACTTGTTTTTCAGACACTCACGAATAACAGGATTTTGACACCGTCACTCATCGGTTTTGATGCAATCTTTATCTCAGTTCAAACAGCGATTGTTTTCTTCTTTACATCATCATCAATTGTCTATATTAATCCTTATCTAAACTTTGCTGTTTCATCGATCTTAATGATTGGTATCTCACTACTCATGTATAAGATGATTTTAAAGAATAATAGAAATAACATTATCTTCTTACTTTTAGTAGGTATGATATTATCAACACTTTCAAGATCTCTATCATCATTCTTACAGACAGTGATGGATCCTGAAGAATTTCAAAGTTTAACAATTCGTACAGAAGTATCAATTTCGAACATGAATACATCGATTATATGGTTAGCTTTACCTCTTCTGATTGTTTTGATTTATTTAATGGCCAGAGAGTTTAAGAGTTATGATGTGATGACACTTGGTGAATCACAAGCAGTAGGACTTGGTGTAAGTTACACGAAGAAGATGAACTGGGGTTTAGTTTATATTGCGCTTGCGATGAGTATATCAACAGCAATGATTGGACCAATTTCATTTCTTGGACTCATCTCAGTCAATGCTGCCAGGGAAATGTTAAAAGATTATAAGCATTTCCCACTCTTTATCGCATCATCTTTTATTGGAATTATATTCCTTGTATTTGGTCAAGGTTTGATTGTTGAGACAGGTTACTTAACGACAGTAACAGTACTCATCAGCATGATTGGTGGAGCCTATATGATTTACTTGGTTCTAAAGGAGAATAAAGCATGATTACAATTAAGAATATTTCACAAGCATATGGTGATTTTAAAGTTCTAGAAAATGTGAATTTAACAATTCAAGAAAATAAAATCACAGCACTGATTGGAGCAAACGGTGCTGGTAAATCAACATTACTTGGTGTTTTATCACGTCTTTTACAACCGACTGAAGGTGACATTTTATTAGATGGAGTTCCATTAAGTCAGTTAAAAACAAAAGATATCGCAAAGCAGATTGCCATCTTAAAACAAACAAATCAACTTCATATCAGGATTACGATTAGAGACCTTGTATCTTTCGGTAGATTTCCTCATAGTCAAGGAAGATTATCGCGTTATGATCAGGAAAAGATCGATGAAGCATTAACGTATATGAATATTAAAGATATCGAACATAGATATTTAGATGAACTCTCTGGTGGACAACGTCAAAGAGCATATATCGCGATGATTTTAGCTCAAGATACGAAGTATATTTTTCTTGATGAGCCTTTAAATAATCTAGATATGCGTTATGCGGTTGAGATGATGACCATTTTACAAAAGATGGTTAAAGAGTTAGGAAAAACAATTGTTGTTGTGATGCATGATATTAACTTTGCAGCTGCATTTGCTGATTATATAATCGCGATGAAAGATGGCAGGATCGTCGAAGAAGGTACGGTTGATTATATGATGGATAAGTCGATTTTAGATCATATTTTTGATCATGATTTCTGCATTGCAGGTGTGAATGGAAGAAAGGTATGTATTTATTATAATCAGATCGAACCAGTCCAAGAGACTGTTCAACATAAAGGAGAAGTATTGTAGATGAAAAAAGGATTTTTTATTACACTTTTTGTAGTGTTATTAGGCTTCCTTACCGCATGCGGTACGAAAGGTGAAGCAAGTCACGATTTTGATCGTGAAGATGTTAAGTTAACATTTACAGTGACATCGGGTGCTTTAACAAATGAAGCACAAACCGGATGGACAGGTGGTTCTAGGGTTGAGATTGAAAAAACATTTAAGACCAATCCTGGTGTAGTTGCGATTTTCTCATATGATGCATTAGATATGCTTGATTCTGTTGGTTTAGAGCACACATCGATTGTTGATCTTGGTGTTCCCAAATCCAATTTACCAGCATATTTAAGTGACTATAACAAAGATGAAGTCATCAATGTGGGATCACTCTTCATTCCTGATTGGGATGCACTTGATTTATTTATGCCAGATCTTATCATCATCGGGGGTAGATCAGCTGGCGCATATGACCAACTTCAAGCACAATATCCTTATGCTGATATTTTAGATGTGACTCATGTACAAGGTGAATACATCGAAAGTATGACAAAGAATGCCTTAAATCTAGCAAAGATATTCCCAACTGTTGCAAGTGAACTAGAAAGTAAACTCGAAGCAACTACAACTGCAATGACTGAAATTAAAGCGGTAGCTAAAGATCATGAAGCACTTTTTATTATGGTGAATGGTGAATCATTATCATTCTATGGTCCTAATGGAAGATTTGCTGTTTTATATGATGAATTTGGGTTTATCGCAGCTGATCCTAAAGCAGAAGAAGGCGGATCACATGGTAATGTCATCGGATATGAATATGTCGCATCCGTTAATCCAGAAGTTCTCTTCCTTTTAGACCGTGGTGTTGCTACAGGCGGCTCATCAAGTATTGATGCCGTCAAGGCAAACCAGTTAATCAAAGGAACTGATGCTGGGGTCAATCAACTTATCTTTACACTTGATCCAGTAGCATGGTACATTAGCACGGGTGGATTCACTTCAACTGAGCAAATGATCACTGATTTAATGATTGTTATTGATGCACTTAATGCATGAGCCCCTATGGGGCTTTTTATTACACATAATTCGCTCTAGAATTGACAAAACGAGAATAATTTGTTATCATTAATTGAGTTTTTAGGAGGATTTTATGAACTGGGCAGATATTTTAATTATTATCGTTACATTACTGTTAATCGGAACAGTTTTACTACAACAATCACAGGATGATATCAAAGATGCATTCAGTGGTGAAAAATCAGAATTATTTAAGAATAGAAAGTCTCGTGGTCTTGAATTATTCTTGGTTCGTTCATCTGCTGTTTTAGGTTTACTTCTCATCGTACTTGTTGTAATCTCAAACAATTTACACTAAACGATTGACTATATGAAAACCAAGTGTTTCTTCGGAAACGCTTTTTTCATCAAAGGAGTATTATGCAACGTTATTTTGTTTCATCGTTGACACATGAAATCACGGGTCCTGATGCACATCATATCACAAAAGTGATGCGGATGAAATCAGGAGATGAAGTTGTCGTCTGTGGTTTAGGACGTTGTTTTTTAGTTGAACTTAAGATTGAAGATCACAAGGTTTTCTATACAGAAAAAGAAGAATACAAAAAAGATTTAGAACCTAAAGTTACACTCATACAAGGCTTACCTAAACATCCAAAAGGTGAGACTGTAAGTAAATATGCAACACTCTTTGGTGTGAGTGAAATCAAGTTTGTTCCAATGACAAGAAGCATCGCTAAACCGGACAATGAAGCCAATAAACTGAAAAGATTAGAGCTTATCATTAAAGAAGCTGCAGAGCTTTCTCACCGATTTGATGTACCTTCTGTATCGTTTGAAACATCACTAAAAACCATTGATTGGAAGAAGTTTTCAACCGTGTTAGTAGCTTACGAAAATGAGAAGACATTAACACTTCCTATAGCTTTACCTAATGTTTCTTATGATGATCATATCGCAATCGTCATCGGACCTGAAGGTGGAATATCTGACCAAGAGATTCACTATTTTGAATCCCTTCAAGCGAAGATGGTTTCACTGGGTAAACGGATTTTACCAACTGAACTAGCTGCACTCTATGCACTTACTTACATATCGCTTCAAAATGCTGAATAATTTTTGACAAAAGTAAAAAAATGCTATATAATGAATAAGGCTAATGAATCTCAGCGTGGAAGGAGGGCAGACTATGCCTAAAACAATCGTTCGCGAAAAAGAATCAATCGAAGATGCTTTACGTCGCTTTAAACGTGATGTTTCTAAGTCAGGAACTCTCCAAGAAGCACGCAGACGTGAGTTCTACTTAAAACCTTCAGTAGAACGTAAAGAACGCCAACGCGCAGCACGCTCTAAAAAGAAGTAAAGTACAAAATCGCACCTCAGGGTGCGTTTTTATATCGCTTTGGACTGAAAAAAGGACATTTGGTGCTTTTTTCTTTTTGTTGGTATGGTATAATGATTTTACGGTAAGGAGCGGATTTAATGAAATTAAATCAACAAATTCATCACGCCGAAGCAATCGCAAGACTCGTAGGCGTACAAGACCGCAACCTCTTGGTTTTCAAGCAATATTTAGGAATGACTGTCTCGTTAAATGGATCTGAAATCATTACAGATGCTAAAAAAGAACAGTTACCATTGCTGGAAGCTATTTTTTCCGTTTTAATTGCACTTGCTGAACATCAAGTCCAGTTATCTGAAAGAGATATCATGTATATCATTAAGCTTGCAGAAAAAGATGAACTTGAAGGTGTATTTGATTTATATAAAAACCGTAAACGTATTTTGATTAATGATCAAGGAAGATCGATTTATCCAAAGACATTCAATCAAAAAGATTATGTCGATGCCATCACACAATATGATTTAGTGTTTGGTGTTGGTCCTGCTGGGACAGGGAAAACCTATTTAGCAGTTGCTCAAGCTGTAGCAGATTTAAAAAACAATAAAGTTAAAAAACTGATTTTGACAAGACCTGTTGTTGAAGCAGGTGAAAACCTTGGCTTTTTACCAGGAGATTTAAAAGAAAAAGTTGATCCCTATTTAGTTCCCTTATACGATGCTCTTTATGAGATGCTTGGTGCACAAACTACGCTATCGCTTATGGAAAAAGGTGTGATTGAAATTGCACCACTTGCTTATATGAGAGGAAGAACTTTAGAAAATGCATTTGTCATTTTAGATGAAGCACAAAATACGACGAAAGTTCAAATGAAGATGTTTTTAACACGTTTAGGGTTTGCATCAAAGATGGTGATCACTGGTGACCCATCACAATCAGATTTACCACGAGGTGTTCCCTCTGGTCTTAATCAAGCGTTAAAACTCTTAGATCATTTAGACGATATAAAAATAATTACATTTGATAAGTTAGATGTCGTAAGACACCCTCTTGTACAACGTATTCTTGAAAGGTATGAATCCGATGAAAACTAATCTATTCAATCAAACAGATACACCCTTAGATGATTTAAAAAAATTGATGAAACGAATCTTTAAACATGTGAAAGAAAAGATGAGCATGCAAATCATTTTTGTCTCACAAGAAGAGATTCATCGCTTAAATCTTTCATACCGAGGGATTGATAGACCAACAGATGTCTTAAGTTTTCCAAATGATGATGAAGATGATAAATCATTAGGTGATATATTCATCTCTGTTGAACAAGCAAAAAAACAAGCAGAAGAATATGGTCATTCACTTGATCGCGAAATCGGATTTCTTGCAGTGCATGGCTATCTTCATTTAAAAGGTTATGATCACCATACACCTGAAGAAGAAAAAGAAATGATTCAAATGCAAGAAGATATTCTTAAAAAAGCAAAACTTGAAAGGATTAAATCATGAAACCAAACATACAAGAAGCATTAAATGCAAGATCAAAAGCATACACACCCTATTCAAAATTTAATGTGGGTGCAGCAATCGAATTAAAAAACGGAAAGATCATTCATGGAGCTAACATTGAAAATGCTTCATTCGGCTTAACTTCATGTGCAGAAAGAAATGCTTTATTTTCTTTGATTAGCCAAGGTTATTCAAAAGAAGATATCGTTTCAATTACGATTATCGCAAATGACCATGGTCCAGTATCACCCTGTGGAGCATGCCGTCAAGTGATGCATGAACTCATGCCAAGAAATACAAAAATTTATTTAGCAAACACAAAAGGTGAAATTAAAGAAACAACTCCAGATGAACTACTTCCATACGCCTTTGTGCTTGATGAAAAACCACATGAGTAATCCGCATCGCTCAGGGTTTGTCGCCATTGTTGGCCGCCCTAATGTTGGTAAATCAACACTCATTAATGCTCTGATTGGCGAGAAGATTGCCATCATGAGTCCAAAACCTCAGACAACCAGACATCGGATTATGGGTGTTTTGACAAAACCAGATTATCAAATTATTTTTGTGGATACACCAGGTCTCCATAAAGGTAAAGACTTGTTAAATAAAACGATTGATAAGATTGCTGTATCAGCTATTTCAGATGTTGATATCGTCTTATATGTCGTTGATAAACCTAAAGATTTAGCATCAGAATATGTTTTAGAGTATTTTAGACAAGCAGAAGTACCTGTATTTCTTGTCATTAATAAAATTGATACATTAAAGTCTAAAACAGAAATCGATGAAATCATTATCAGTTATCTTGAAAGTTATCCATTTGAAGGGGTTATTCCGATTTCTGCGAAAGATCATACCCATTTGGATAAAATCGAAGAATTGGTTGTTCCTATGTTACAAGAAGGTCCTGAGTTTTTCCCTGCTGAAATGAAGAGCGACCAATCAGAAGAAAAACTGATGAGTGAACTGATTAGGGAAAAGATTTTATATCATACCGAACAAGAAGTTCCTCATGCTGTTGCTGTTGTGATTGAATCACTAACTGAAAATGATGAACTTAATACGATTGATGTTTCTGCATTAATCATTGTTGAAAGACCGACTCAAAAACAGATTTTAATCGGTAAGGGCGGCGAAAAGATGAAAAGAATTGGTATGGAAGCACGAAAAGAGATTAATCAGCTTCTTCATACCAAAGTCCATCTATCACTTTGGGTTAAAGTGAAAAAAGATTGGAGAAACCGACCTCAAGATCTAAAATCATTTGGCTTATCAGAGGATATCTAATGGAAGGTATTATCTATAAGGTTCAGGCCTATCAAGAACATGCACGCCTACTTTTTACATATACACCTGAAGGTAAGGTTACACTCCTTGCACAAGGTGCTCAAAAAGTAAATCACGTAAATCGGATTTTAGCGCAGTTCTTAACTAAAATTAGTTTTAAAGAAGGAGTGAAGAGTTTTATCACACTTCAAGAAGCTAAGATCATCAATGATTACAAGCTTGTTAAAGAAGATTTTAATCAAACGAAGAGTTCTGCACTCATGCTTGAGATTATCGATCACTTAGTTGTCGATAACGCAAATCATGAACTTATTTATCACGAACTTGATTTAGCCTTAAGTGAAGATTATCTTCATGTTACAGCCATCTCGTTTGCGATTAAGATGTTACAAGAATTAGGCTATGGTTTAAATCTATCGCCTGATGGAAGAGAAATCAAAGGTGTTTCAGTAAAAAGTGGTTCACTCGTTTACCAAAATGAGAGTATACCCATTGACTTAGATGTCAAAGAAGCCACACTATTACTTAAACTCTCAGTTATGCCTTATCAAGCATTACAAGAATTAGAAGATGTATCTCTTGATAAAATCAAGATGTTTGTTTTTAAATATTATGACTATCATTTACAAACAACACTAAAAAATCTACAATAGACATAAAAGG
>JAEWVV010000011.1 GCA_023458995.1 Bacillota bacterium | reverse complement strand
ACCATCAGAGATACCGCGATTCTGATGATAATGCCCATAATCTGATCGTCCTGTTCAAAAAAGACGATTAAAAAACGAGGTAAATTAACCTCTCCAACTGACACATTGCCTGGAGCTATCTCCGGTATGGCAAGTAGTGTCTTCATTAAATACTGCGTAAATAAGGGAACATTTGAGTAAGTCCATTGGTGAAAGGCTGTTAAGAATGCAGCGACAATGAAGAGTACAAAAAAGCCCTTAGCTAAGCTGAATAATTTAATCATTCGCATGCGTGTTCCCTCCTTCTTAGCCAAAATCATTTTATAGTAAAAACTATAAATAGTCAATTTTTCTAGGTATTATGCTTAAATTAGAGATTAAAAGTGAAAAAGATGAAGTTTTTTAGACTTCACCTTCGTGATTTGGACATGCTATTTTGAATTTTTTTAGTTCTGGTTGATAAAGAGAAATAATTTGACTTGCCTCTTTATAAAACTGAGATTTTGCGAATAATTTTGAACAATCCATCATCATGTATTCAAGCATCATGGGATCGTCACTTTTGAGTTTTGATTGTAAAACGTCACGTCTTAAATGTTGGAGTAATTCTTTTTCTGTTTTCATATATTTAAACCGAAGATGTTCCGTTATGATTTCTTCAGCAAGTGTCATTTTTTCTGGTAAGCGGTTTGTTATGACATGTATTAATTCTTCTGTACGCTCTTTATGTTCAAGTGATAGAAGATAGATCATAAGCCATCCAGAAAGTGATTGACGGGTTCTTGTCATATGGATGACGTCATCATATCGTTTGTGCGTAAAACAAGAAATTGCATAAGAAAGGTGCTCAAGTTGATTAGACCGGTCCATGGTCATCTCCATACGTTTAATTTCCCTCGGTAGTTGAAAGTGTGCGATATGTAGTAAATAGATTAACTTCATTTCCTTTGCTAAGTGATCATAACCTTGTTGATCGACGATACTGATATAGTGATGATAATAAAGTTCAATATCAGCTGTTTTATGCATAAGAAAACTTAGTCTTAGTCGTGTTCTTAACGTTAAAATGTAGTGATTATATATTTCTTGATTGGTTAAAGGTATTTCTGAGATCATTTGATAAGCATCTTTATATTGCTCGCCTTTGAGTAGTGCTTCTGCCATGCACATTAAAACAAGCGTTAATTCAGATTGTTTAAGATTTGGAATAAACTGTTGAACGACTTTAAAATGAATTAATGTTAAGTGATATTCTTCAAGGAGTGTTGATTCAATCAGTTGAATCATCCGTGCTTGATGATCTTCACGATCTTGATAGCTATCGATGAAGGACCTTTTTGGTTTTTCTAAGTTAATCATCAGTTCGGTGAACTCTACTAAATCATTCTCATAGCGTTCAATGTCATATGCGATTTGCTCTTTAAGTTCGAAGCGTTCGACAAGTTTATCAACGAAATCAAGATTAGGATCAATCTGGTTGTTCTCTAACTTTGAGAGGTATGAGATGCTACATATACCTTCCGCTCCTTCTTCAAGCGTCATTTTAAGTTCTTTACGCCTGAGTCGAATCGCTGAACCAATGGGCTTAATCTCGTAGTGCTTTAACTCTTTCCTTTTTTTAAGCTGACGATGTAGATAGGTCACATTCATGATTTTCTCCTTATTTCATGCGTTATTTGCGTGTAATACTATGTGATTAATCAAATTTCAATCAAAGCCGAAATAAAGAAAAAAAGGCTTATTCAGCCTTCATATCTTGAAGTTTATCTTCACTTTTGCATAAGTCATAAAGTGGACACTGGTAACATTTAGGATTTTTAGCTAAACAGTGATATCTTCCAAAAAAAATCATTTGATGATGCAATCTTAACCACTCTGTTTTTGGAAATTTTCGCATCAATTTTTTTTCAATTTCTTGGACAGAATCATTCTTTTTAGCTAAACCTAGTCTGACAGAAATTCTTGCCACATGTGTATCTACAGCAAAAGCTGGAATTTGAAAAGCATTACTCAAGACAACGTTCGTTGTTTTTCTACCAACACCGGGTAAACTTTCAAGAAGTTCTCTCTTATTTGGCACAATACCCTCATAGGTTTCATCAATCACACGTGCAAGTTCTTTAATGTTTTTAGCTTTATTTCGGTAAAGACCAATTGAACGAATGATATTTTCGATAGATTCTACTGGAGCATCTTTTAAATCTTTAGGTGTCGGATAGGTTGAAAACAGTTTTGGCGTTACACGGTTAACGCTAATATCTGTTGTTTGTGCGGATAGCACAACAGCAACAAGAAGTTCAAATGTATTTCCGTAATTTAATTCAACCTTAGCATGAGGAAACATCTGATCGAGCGTTTTAGAGATGATTTCTTCTCTTTTCATTTGATATTTTTATAGATCTGATCGAGTGCTTCTTCAAGATCAGCATCGATTTCAATCGGTTTTAACTCATTTTGGTTAAGCATGCGTTCAACGAGTTTAATACTTACTCTATCGCCCGCTTCTTTAATACATTTTTCGATTTGTTCACCTGTAAACTGTTTTTCATCAAACCATCTTCTGATGTTTTCAAGTTCATAAGGAAGAAGCCCACGACCTAAACCTTGTTCAAAGAGTTTAATGACATCAACAACTTCATTTTCTTTCGCTTCTCTTAGACGTTCAATCTCATCCATACGGAAAAGTTCATCTAATTTTTCCATAGCGACATCAAGATCAAAGATTTCTCTTTCTTTTCCTTCTTTACTTTCAAGTTTAACGGTTAAAAATCCTTTACTGATTAAAGATTCAATTGCATTTCCAATATCATCATTTGAAAGATCGACACGACGTGAGATAGATGCAATCGTAAACGTCTTTCTTTTCTTATAAATGGAAAAAAGGGCAATGAGGACTGACATCTCTGCCATACTTAGTTTCAATCTTCTAAATTCTTTTAATAAGATTCGTTCAATTGAAAGATCAAATTCTTCATAAAGTTTCTTGATGATCATAATTACCTTTTTTCAGTGCATCCTTCGCAGCATTTTGTTCTGCTTCTTTTTTGGTTTTACCAACTCCTACGCCTAATGTAATCACATTATCTAAGCGTACAGCAGCTTCAAATTCTTTGTTATGGGAAGGTCCTGTCTCCTTAATGATATGATAGCTGATCGATCTTTTATCACCAGCTTGAATATACTCTTGAAGTGTTGACTTATAGTCTTTGATGTTCCATACGAGATTTAAGTTAGGAACAATCACTTTATCAAACAATTTTTGGACATATTTGAAACCTAAATCAAGATAAACCGCACCAAAAAGTGCCTCAAAGGCATCGGCTATCATCGCATCATTTGCCCCTTTAGAAAGTTCACCACGTCCAAGTTTGATATAGTCTTTTAATTGAATGGTTGATGCATATTTAACAAGTGCTTCTTCACAAACTGCTTGAGCACGTCTTTTTGTCATCGTTCCTTCATCTGCTAAATCTTCCTGGTAAAGATAATCACTCATTAAAATGCCAATGACTGAATCTCCAAGAAATTCAAGTTTTTCGTTTTTCTCGGTTTGATTTTCATTTGCATATGATGCATGAGTTAATGCAGTCTCATAAAGTGATTCATCCTTAAAGGGAAGATTAAGCTTTTCTAATAAAGCTTTCATTCCTTCGTTTTTTCCTTCTTTTCTAATGTTTCTTTAACACGTTCAATGACTTTTGCTTCAACCATTTCTTTAGCTTGACGGATACCGTTAAAGAATCCATTTTCTTTTGATGCACCTTGTGCC
>JAEWVV010000010.1 GCA_023458995.1 Bacillota bacterium | reverse complement strand
AACAATACCCATCGATACTAAACTAAATCCTAAATAAATGAGTTTATACTTTGTTTCATTAATCTTTTTAAACTGTTTTCTAACTACAAAGACACATAATAAAACAAACATTAAAATCATAAGTATGATGTTTACGTAATTGATTTGTTGGTATGCTATATCCATATAGTCAATTACAGCACTACCCAATGTACTTTCAAGAAAAAAGATGATAAGTCCAAATAGAAACAAAATCAGCGGTGATAAAACATGCTTAAACATAAATTATTTCCCCATCCATTAACTCATCACCTAAACGATATCTATCATTTATGATGACTCTTTATTTCTTTTAAATCATGATTTTTATGTTTTCATTCTCTGTCATTATTTATACCATAAAATGAAGCATCTGATTTCTATTTGTTAAGATATCGTATATCTAACGCGTTGCAATCATCATAGTCTTGCTATATAATGCAATTAGGAGGGTGTCATATGAGTAAAATGAAATACGGTTATGGATGGGTACTTAAGTTTATCTTAGCTGCCATTTTAGTAGGTATTGGCATATATATGATTTTTGCCAAAGAGGTGGTTTATACAATCACAGGTGTTGGTATTGTCATTTTCTCAATCTTTAGAGTTGTTCCCCTCATGAAGTCGCTCAACAAAGAAGTACTTCGTACCATTAATTTGATCGAAATCATTTTCGATACAATTATTGGTGGTGTATTAATCTATGTTGCTTTGACAAGAGATTTGGCAAATGAAGCAATTTGGGGTTACGTTTATCGTTATGCACTTGCATTCTTCTTCTATGCACGTGGTCTTGTCTTCTTTAACTCTGTTGTATTCTTCAGTGAAAAAACTGAAATTCCAAAGTTTTGGGTTCATATTGCATCACTCACCTTAGGTACAGTGATTGCGGTTCTTCCTGGTTTTGACTATGGTTCAGTTGCAATCTTCTTACTCATCATCTCTGTTATCGGTGCAGCATACCTTGGCTATGATGGCTATGGTGGCTATAAGAAATATAGAGAATATGCGAAAGAATTAAACGAAGGAAAACAAAAAGAAAAAGATAAACAAAAACAGGAAGAAGAACGTCCTATCCTCGATAAAGAAGAGGAAAAGCGTCCTTACGTGAATTAAGTAAACCAATATAAAAGTGCTGGAAACCCCAGCACTTTTTTATTCATTAAGCTTTACGACCTTTCATGGTCTTAACCCAAGTAACAATTAAATCGATTGCTATTAAAACAGATATAAACACAATTAAGCCAACAACCCCACGATTGAAATGATCTTCAATGACTGCAGCTGTTGTATCAAAATAACTACTGATCTTAACAAATGCTTCATCTAAAATCAATCCATCAGCACGTAAGAATAGAACCATGAGTACGATCGAAATAAGTTGATCGATTGTATAAATGATCGCTAAACTTAAGCGCCATTCACCAAAGTTGAGTTTTAGTATGCTTACAAGAATTCCAAATGCTGCACCAATACCGAAAATGATAATAAACTTATCGGTGACCGCTTTATTTAAAACCTGAGCAACCAAGACACCATCTTCATAGATACCAAGTAATTCGACATAGCGCATTAAGAAAACGATGAAAATTACTGAGAATACTGTACCTAAGATTAAACCTACAACCGATTCAACTCTTGAAATCTTTGTTGTATTGGGTTTAGGAATTTCAGGAAGGTCTTTTAATTTCCATTCAGGGAACTTATTGTTTCTTGCTGCATAATCAATCCCCCAGAAAATGAGAGTAACCCAGAAAAACGCAGTTGCAAAGGCAGTGAATACATTTCCTACAATATCCCCCATGACTTCAGCTATCATACCAATAATCTTCACAGATTCAATATCGATAATCGATTCAAACGTACCAAATGTAAGTGATACTGCAAGAATAACGATGGTCACAATCTTTAGAACTTGAATATAGTCATCATAGAAGAGTGGAGAGATCACATACCGTTCTTGCCCACGATAGTTTTTAGCTAATTCTCTTGGATGTCCTAATTCATGAAGTACTTTGTCAATTTCTTCATCCGTAGGATTTTGATTAAGCATATCATAAATATTACCATTTAGTTCTTCTTTGACTTCCTCTCTCATTTCTTCAGGAAGTCTTTTTGTTACAGCATAGATGTAACGTTCAATTATATTTTTCATTTTTGATCCTCCACTAACAAACGATTCATTTCATCTGTCATCTGTTGCCATTCTTTGATGAGCAACGCATACGTATTTAATCCTTCTTCTGATAACTTGTAATACTTTCTTGGTCTTGATTCTGTAGTATCCCATTTACTGACTAGTAAACCTTGAGATTCTAATCTTCGCATGAGCGGATATAATGTTCCCGGTTCAATGAAGACATTTTTTTCTTCTAGGGCTTGCAATAGTGAATACCCATATTGATTCTTCTTTAACTGACTTAATACGGCAAGAACTTGTGTCCCTCGTTTAAGTTCAACAATTAGATTATCGAGTACGGTTTTGTCCATATCATCACTCCTCGATTTCAATTATACTGTATGTCATACACTATTGTCAATAATATATCATTATTTTTTTAGAAATATTTGTACATCATATATGATGTTTTTTATCATTTTTTGTGTAAGTTAGCTAAAAAACTGTTATGATGAGTACGTAATAGCAGATAAACATGTTATATATCATTCATCCAAGAGGTTTCCAATGTCAAAAAAAGTTCACCTTGCAGGTATACTCTACGCTGTCATTTTTGGGTTTACATTTATGTTTTCTAAAGTTGCAATGAACTATGTGAGTCCAATTGGACTGATTGCATACCGTTTTTTAATCGCATTTATCATCTTTGAGATTTTAAGACTGACGAAAGTTGTTAAAATCAGATTTGAAAAACAGCATATGAAAAACTTATTCTTAGTTGCCTTATTCCAACCTATTCTTTATTTTCTATCTGAAACCTATGGTCTTCGCTTAACAACGAGTGGTGAAGCTGGATTAATGATTGCAATGATCCCAATTTTTGTAACACTTCTTTCTTCATTAATCTTAAAGGAAAAGCCAAAACCTGTTCAGCTTTTATTCATTTTCTTATCTGTTGCTGGTGTGATCTTTATCCAAGTCTTTAAAGTTCAAGACGGCATACAATTTGAAACACTTGGTTATCTACTTCTTCTTGGTGCCGTTTTATCCGCTGCTTTATTCAACATCGCTTCAAGAAATGCTTCCAAAGAACTTAAACCCTATGAAATCACTTATTTCATGATGTTATATGGTGCGATTGTGTTTAATGCGTTATACTTATCTAAATTGATTTATGAAGGTCGCGTATTAGATTATGTTACAAATCTTTATCATGTTGAACTTGTATTTCCTATTCTATATTTAGGAATTGTCGCATCCATTGGTGGCTTCTTCTTAGTCAACTTTGCGTTAAGTAAAGCTCCCGCACATATCACTTCCATTTACTCTAACCTTTCCACCATCGTGGCGATCACTTTAGGTGCTACATTACTTCAAGAGAAACTCGAATATTATCATTTTATTGGAAGTGCCATGATTATCATCGGTGTATATGGAACGGTAAGTTATCAAAAATATCAAAAAAGAATCGATCAAACAAATTGATTGTCGAAAGGAAAAACTATGAGTTATCAAACCTATTTAAATGAAACAAATCCTGTTGTTACACTTAAAGTAAGAGATTTAGGAACTATTACATTAGAATTATTCCCAGAAGTTGCACCAAATACAGTGAATAACTTCATCCACCTCGCAGAAAGAAAGTTTTATGATGGATTAATCTTCCACCGTGTTATTCCAAGTTTTATGATTCAAGGCGGTTGGGGAAAAGAAGATTTGCGTCCAATTCGTGGTGAATTTAGCTCAAACGGTTTTGTAAATCCATTAAAACATAGCCGTGGTGTCATCTCTATGGCGCGTACGAATGATCCAAATTCACAAACGTCACAGTTTTTCATTATGCATCAAAACTCACCACATCTTGACGGACAATATGCTGCATTCGGCGTTGTAACCTCTGGTATTGAAGTTGTTGATAAGATTGCAAATATGCCAAGAGATTTCCGTGATCGTCCTCATCAAGATGCTGTTATTGAATCACTCGTTGTTGATACCAAAGGTAAAGTATATCCTAAACCCATCACTTTATAGCACATGCGCGCATGTGCTTTTCTTTTTTATGTTAAGTTTTTCTTACTCATTTCTATGCATTTTATTACGTGTTTTTAACTAAAACGCTTACGTTTAGAATGCATATAAATGTAATCTTTTTCAGAGAACACTTTCACTTTAAAACATGCTTTTTACCCCTTTTATTTTTCTAAATACTTGATATAATGATGGCACAAAGGAGGTTACGAGATCATGGAAGAATACAAACTCTATCGTCATATTTTATGTATTGACTTAAAAAGTTTCTACGCTTCAGTTGAGTGCGCACTTTTAGGTCTAGACCCCTTTACAACACCTTTGGTGGTTGCTGATAAATCAAGAGGTAGTGGTTCAATCGTTTTAGCTGTATCACCTTACCTAAAAACACTGGGTGTTCCAAGTCGTTGTCGTATTCATGAGATACCACCTGATTTACCCATCATTTTTCAAAAACCACGTATGGAAACATACCTTGAATATTCAACAAAGATTATTGAAATTTATTTACGTTATATCTCTGAAGATGATTTATACGTCTATTCAATCGATGAAGCTTTCCTTGATATTACCGAATATTTAAATTATTATCATAAAACAGATGTTGAAATGGCGAAAATGATCTTAAGTGCCATTTATGAAGAAACGAAACTTTACGCGACCTGTGGCATCGGACAAAATATGCTGATGGCAAAACTCGCACTGGATATCGAATCTAAAAAAGCGCCAGATTTTATTGCAAAATGGACATATAATGACATTCCAACAAAACTATGGCCAATAACACCTCTTTCTGAAATGTGGGGTATTGGTCAAAATATGGAGCGCAATTTAAACCGGTTAGGACTTAATACCATTGGTGATATTGCACACTACCGTCCTGAGACATTAAAACGAATCTTTGGTATTCTTGGTGAAGAACTCTACTATCATACCCATGGTATCGATATGAGTTTGATTCAAGAAAAACTTCATATTCGTGCATCCAGTAAAAGCTATGGTTCCGGTCAAACACTTTTTCACGATTACTTCCCACCTGATATTTATCAAATCATCTTAGAAATGGTTGACGATGTTACAAGACGTCTTCGTATTCATAAGAAAGTAGCGCGTACCATTCATTTTGGAATCGGTTATAGTAAAGAAGTTGGTGGTGGTTTTGGTAAACAGCTCACCTTAGACCAACCAACATCAAACGCTTCAGTCATCTATGAAACATGTCTTCGTATTTTTAAAGCGAACTATGAAGAAGAACCGATTCGTAGAGTTCACGTGAGTGTTGGTAATCTTTTAGACCAACACGTCTATCAGTTCTCCTTATTTGAAGATGTCAATCTTTTAATGAAAGAACATCAGCTCCACCAGGCGATGGACGACATCAAATTTAAGTTCGGTAAAAATGCGGTTAACCGTGCTTCAAGTGAATTAGAATCATCAACAATTAAAGCACGTAATCGTATGATTGGTGGTCACCATGCCTAGTACGTATGTTGATCGCGGTATTATCAAATGGGCTCCCTTTGATGCACTGGTGGGCTATGGAGCCATGATTAGAGAAATGAAACTTCGTCTTAGCAAGAAGGATAAACCGCTTTTAAGTGAGGATCAGTATGATGAGTTAAACCAAAAACTGATGCTTGCATTTCACCAAGACTTAGAGATTTCAGTTGTTTATTTTGAAGATGGATACACTAAAACAACGTGGGGAAAAGTAAAAAAGATTGATCACGTCAATCAAGTTATTATTCTTAATCCCTTTGAACGCATTAAAGCAGTTAACATTACAGAAATTACATTTTAAAGGCTGGTCACCCACCAGTCTTTTTGATGTATAATAAAAATAACAGCGCGATGAGGGAGAATAGCCATGCGAAAAAAACAATACTATATCATCGGATCTTTCTTATTAATTGGACTAATGCTTATCATTCGTTTATGGCTAAACGAAGTGGGAGAGCAAGAAAATACATTAACAACTTGGTTTATTTTTGTTGGTTCATTACTGACACTTTTTTTAGTGTTCTTTCTTTATGGAAAACAAGTTAGTACATTTTTAAACGATGCTAAAGATATTCGAATACTTCTTTTTGGCTTAGTCCTCATGGAAGTCTTTTTTATGATTAAAAATGCAGGTACGCTTGGGTTTACCTATCCATTTGGTGTCTTATTAAGTTTTGTCTTCTGGATGGTTATAACGATGATTCTTCCACATAAACTCGCACGCATTTGGGGTATCTCAACTATCATCATTTTTGGTGCTTATGTCATTGGTCAAGATACTTATTTAAGAATCTTCAATGATTACTTTAGCTTCAAGGAAGCTCTTACCTTAAGAGAGGGTATAGAGTCTGGTGAAAGCATGTATCGTTTCAATTGGTTACAGCCTGTAATACTTGTTATCATGATTGGATCGATATGTCATTATCTTAGAATCGATAAGCTCACTAAAATGACTTACACGAAGGCTAAATTAAGTTATCTACTCCAATTCTTTGCACTCATGATGATCTTGCTTAATATGAATACCCGAATTGTTCAAGATGGCCAAACGAGATTTACTTCAGATCATTATCTTTATACAACTGTTTATGCAAGAAAAGATGTCGCTAACCGCTTTGGTGTCTTTCATTTAATGGGAAGAGATATCGTTGATTCACTGACTCCAACAATTTCTACTAAACGCGATACTAAAGCGATTGATAAGTATTTTGAAGATCATCAAAAAGTCTTGGGAACGCATGAAAATGTAGGTTTGTTTGAAGGAAAAAACTTCATCTTTATTCTTGCTGAATCATATGATGAAGTTGCTCTTGATCCAAACCTTACACCCCATTTATATCAGCTAAAACAAGAAAGTATAAACTTTGGAAATCACTTCACTCCTGTGTTTCAACGCACAACATCAGACACAGAATTTATCTTTAATACAGGTCTTATTCCATCCATTGAAGATGGACCAACCGTAACTGTTTTTAAGAAAAATAGTTACCAAGAATCACTTGCAAATCTTTTTAGAAATAAAGGATATACAACCAATGCTTTTCATGGTAATTATAAAGAATTTTATGCACGACAAATCCTGTATAAAAACTATGGTTATGATCATTTTTATGGACGTGATGAACTAGGTTTAACAAGAGAAAACGAACGTTTTGATACTGAATTTTTCTTTGCTGCGAAAGACTATATTATCCCTGAAAACGAGCCTTTCATGAGTTTCGTTATTACATTTTCTGGACACTCACCATACACCCTAAATCACCAAGTAGTTCAAAAGCATATCGAGACTGTTGAAGCACTTTATCCAGATGATGACAAAACAATGAATTACTACCGCGCAACTCAAGTTGAACTTGATCTAATGATTGGTCTTTTATTTGATGACATTGAACAAAAAGATTTACTCAATGATACTGTGATCTTACTTTCCGGTGACCATTATCCCTACACCATGCCACAAGAAGTTTATGAGAAATATACAGATTTAACTGAAATTCATCTTAAACAAAGAGGAAATCTCTACTTATGGTCTAAGGATCAAACACCACAAACGATCACTGAAATGACAACTTCTTTTGATATCATCCCTACTTTAAATGCACTTTTCAGATTAGGTGGAAACCCAACGTATTATGTAGGCCGTGATATGTTTGATGTCGGATCAAGCATTGTATTATTTAAAGATTACAGTTTTTATAATGGTAATGAATATGTTTTATTAAAAGATTCTGATGCAACTACGCTTGAAGCTCAAAAGGTAAGCGAAAAATACTTGATTTACAAAAAGATTTTAAGAACAAATTACTTTAAGTGAGGTCAATAATGAAAATTGGAATTGCTGGTGGTACAGGTTTACTAG
>JAEWVV010000009.1 GCA_023458995.1 Bacillota bacterium | reverse complement strand
TAGCTCATCGCTTACACCTGCCTTTTACTCCTATTTTATAAAATAAAAGAAGCGTTGATAAGATTTATGGGATAATTCTCACAACTTTGTGGATAACTTTTTAATCATAAACAAAAAAAGTACCTTTTTCAATAAAAAGTACTTTTTCAACAGTCTGAAAAGTCACCATGATTCTGGTGACTTTATTATTAGTGTATATCGTGTGACTGTGGATCTTTATTGGATAAATGCAAGATGTTACATGAGTTACCATCGATACCATGGCATTGGACGAGTGCATATCTTACACCAAAGGGTCCAACAACACCGTTGATAATGGTTGATAACATAATGACAATCAAAATCATCGTTCCATAAGGGGTGTTAGCAAGTTCAGTTTTCGCAAAGAATGCGAGACCGATGGCTGCTTGAGCTTGTGGAAGTAAACAGAACCCAAGATAACGTTGTACGGTTTTATCTGATTTACCAACTTTTCCACCGACATAAGATCCGCTGATCTTACCGATGAAACGCATGACGACATAGACAGCAGCGACAAGCAATGCAAGTACGACATCAAGTGTATCAATTGAATCTGCAAGAAGTAAAATGATTTCTGCACCAAGGACTGTAAAGAAAATAATCATGATCGGAGCAGAGAATAAATCCATAATTCTTTCGGTTTCATGTTTTGCAAGATTTGTTGACATATTCGAGAAGAAGATACCTGTTGCCATTGGAAGTAGGATAGGTGATAGGTGAACATGGAAACCAAAGAGAACAAAACCAGTATGAGCAACTGCAACAGAAACTAAGATAGCAACGACTGTAGAGATTAAGATGATGACATCTTTTTCCATATCTTCATACTTTAAATAACGAATGATTCTAGTTAATACATAACCAATAACAAGACCAATGAGAAGTGAGAATACTATTTCTAAAATGGGACCAGTCAAAATTTCGATAAAACCAACTTGAATTCCACTTTCTACGGAAGATGCATAAGATAATGCAACACCGAAGATCATAATGGTAATAGAGTCTTCTACACCATGTAATGGAACGAGTGTATCGGTAAGTGGACCTGAGGATTGCATTTTCTTTGTGATGAGTAAAATGGGGCCAGGCTCAGTTGCGATTGCAAGTGCACCAATCAGAAGTGCGATATGAAGTGGTAAGAGTAATAAATCTAATGCAATAAATACTAATAGGAAAGCAAATAGAGCTTGGAATACTGTGATGATAATCACTTCTTTAGTCCGATTTTTGACTTTTTTGAAGTTTAGTTCAAGTCCGATACTAAAGGCGATGAAACCAATACCGATATTGATGATAATATCAAATGCACCTGCGATATTACCGTATCCGGTTTCAAATAGTATAGCACCGAAAATAAGACCTATAATGATATAGGCTGTCAAATTTGGAATACGTAGACGTTCAAAAAAACGACCCGCAAAAAGTCCTAAAATGACCGTAAGACTTAAGAGAAGCATCATTTGATATAAATTGGTTGTTCCTGCTGTTGCAGATAAGATATTCATAGTATCATTTCTTTCTATTGTCTTTGTTTTAGCGACATACCCATCATAGCATAATCAAGATGTACTTTCAAGGTTAATCATACGAAACAAAGAGGTAATCACATACATCTTAATTATACATTTATCTTTGATTGAACAAGATGACATTTACGAGGTATTTCCATATGTTGTTTCATAAGTATAAATGATCTAATCAAAACCTTATCAATCTTACATTTTCTGATAAAATTTATGCTTTGCCCATTGTTTATTTATCAAGACGAAACATATTAAATAATAGATGACAATATAATAGAATAGTCGATAAAATAACATTGATAGACGCTATACAAAATGAGTAAATAAATGAGCAAAAGTCATCGACTTTAGCTATATAATTGGTATATTTTAAAGTACAAGCGCTTACATGTACGCGGGAGGAGCCATTTATGATGAAAAAGTTTTTATTCACATTTGTTCTTATCGTATCAGCCACACTGCTATTTGCATGTGGAGATGACCTTGTTGATTATAATTCGTATTTCGAGGAAGATCGTTTCACTATTCCACCGGAAACAGATGAAAATATCACCTTGCCAAATACAGTAGTCATAGAAGGTGTTACGTTTAATGTTTCATGGGAATCTAATCACCCTGAAGTATTAAACGCAAGTGGTATTGTCATAAGACCAACACATGAAAATGGTGATGTCACAGTGACTTTAACTGCGAATGTTACATATGTTACATTTACAAAAGCATTAACATTCACGGTTGTTGTTAATGCATTGCCTGCTAACACTTATTATGTTTACTTTAATTCAAATGGTTCACCAATGTATCACTTACGACACCATGGAATTTTACAACAGGTGTTGTTACAACCAATATGACATTATATGCATCTTGGACAGTAATTGAACCATTTGAAATTATCTTTGAAGATGTTTTAGGTGTTACTTTCCAAACAAAAGAAGCTTATGATGGTGATTCAATCACAGCACCAACAACATCACCGACTAAAGATGGATCTCAATTTGTAGGTTGGGACAGAACAAATGGTACTGCATGGGATTTTGCCAATGATAAAGTAGTATCAGATTTAACACTCAAACCACGATTTACTCCAATCACCTATACCATTACATACCATATTCCAGAAGGTACAACACTTTATTATGATGTTTATATTGAAGGTGTTGTCGACTTTATCTTTGGTAATGGTGGTCCTGCATTCTTTGAAAATTCAACGATTAAGAGTTTAGCGCGTTCAACAGTTGTGATTGCAACCAATAAAGAATATAACGTATCAAGTGCAGCACAAATTACCTACGGTTATGTATTCTACCAAAATGATTTTATTTTTGAAGAAGGTGTACCAGCTGGTTCAGTCGATTTAGGTAGACCATGGGATCAAATGGCAGCAATCGCTTATATTGATAATGTTTTTGGTGCACATATTTCAACAAAAGGTTGGACAGAAATGTCTGGTAGATTGCCAGAAAATGCGAGATTCTTCGAATATCAGAACAAGGATGATAACCAAGTTTTATTACCAAAGACAACAAATAGTCAATTATTGACACCAGAACAAGCAGCACTATACATGGATAAAGCAGTTGTATTTGGAACAGAAAATGGATCAGTTACATTTGGTAATGTTTGGGCATATCAAAATAAGATGACTGTTCTTCAAGCCATTTCATTTAGTTAATCGATTTTATAACAAAAAAGATGTTTACTCGAACATCTTTTTTTGTTTGTTTTCTTCAATCATATCGATAAAAGCATCAAAAATGATTGTTGAAGAAATGGTATCATAGTTGATTTCTGGATGCCATTGCACAGAAAATATGGGAAGCGTATCATGAATCACCATCTCGATCGTTCCATCACTATGTCTGCCTATGATATTTAGATGAGGTGCGAGATCTTTAATGGCTTGATGATGGTAGCTATTGACTGATATTTCGCTCCCCCAAGCAAAATATGGATGAGGTTTCATGTGTATGATGTGATCTTTTGAAATCTCTTTGTGTGATGATGTTTTATCTTTTAAGTCTTGATGAAGTGTTCCCCCTAAAAAGATATTTAAGGCTTGGTGCCCTCTACAGATACCAAGAAGTGGGATTTGATTTGTTACTGCATAACTTATTACTTGATGATCGAGCTCATCGAGTCTTGAATCCACATCTACGGATAGCCCTTCATTTTTTTCATTATAATGTTTAGGATCAATATCCGTCCCACCTGTGATGAGAAATGCATTACATAGATTAAATAGTGATTCATTATCTGGATTACCTAAGGTTAAAAGAAGTGTGTTATAGCCTCTTTCAGTGAAACGGTTGACATATCTCGTATTGACAAATTGCTTTTCGATACCTTTTTCTGTGAGTATTCTTGGGGTCATACAAATGAGTTTAGACATGGAAAACTCCTTTATTGAAGTGATTAATCTCATTATAACAGGCATTCATTTGAAACGTATTCATGTATAATAGATATTAACACATGGAGGTAAAAAGATGAATAAACCATGGCTAACGAAAGAAAAACTTATCCATTATTTACTAATCGTATCAATCTTGACTGTATCTGTTACAGGGTTATATGTTTTACAACGTTTAACACGTGATACATTGATTAATATCTATCACGCGATTAACTCTGTACTTATACCTTTTGTTATCGCATTTTTCTTAAGTTTCATTATTGGACCATTATCGAATGTTATTCATACAAAGTTAAAAATTAAACGGGGGATTGCGATTGTTTTAGCAATTTTGATTGGCGTTATTTTTATTCTTGCAATCATAGGAATTGCAATCTATTTCGTAGTTACACAGATGTCATCAATTATTAATAGTCTTTTAACATATATTGATAATGAGAGTATAAGAGGTATATTCAATGATGTCATTCAAGCTATAACAACCTATTTTCAAAGTAATAATATAACAGATATCATTACTGAAATGTCAGAAAATGGAGCATCTATTGAAAAGATTATCGGTCTTGCTGGAACGATTATTGTCTCGCTCTCTGGTTTTGCATCATCAGTGATTGGTATTGTTATGGTGTTTATATTAACGCCTGTCTTCATGTTTTATTTGATTAAAGAAAAAGAGTACATCTTCTTAAATATTGCAAAGATCGCCCCTAAAAAGGTTCGTCCACATGTAATTGAACTTGGTAAAAGAAGCGATACAGTCATTAGGAATTATTTTAAAGGACAAGGGTTGATGATGTTTATCATTTTCATGTTCTTTGCGATCACATTAGGTCTTTTATCCTTATTTGTTCCAGGATTCCCAGTATATTATGCGATTATATTTGCAACACTGATGGGTTTATTTAATATCGTTCCTTATATTGGAGCATGGCTTGGGGTAACAGCACCCATCGTATTCTTGCTCACAAAACATTTGGAATTACAAATTAATGATGGAGGAAATATTTACTTAATCGCAATCCTTGTCGTTGTTATTCTCCAACTTGTAGAACAAGGTCTTGAAGGTAGCATAATTCAACCTAATGTTCTAGGTAAACAAGTTCATATTCATCCACTCGCAATCTTATCAGCCTTGCTCTTCTTTGGTGGAGTCTTTGGTTTTGCAGGTGTCTTGTTAGCTGTTCCTTTGACGGGTACCATTAAAGCATCGATGGATTATTTTGGAGAACTTAATCAGATAGCAGATCAAAAGGAAGAACAAGAAAAACTACAAAAAGTATCAAATACAAAAGATGATAAAAAGGTTGAAGAAGTTAAAAAGAAATCGATTCTAGGTAAAAAAACAAAATCAAAATCATCCGAACAATAATCCCATCTCGTATGGGATTTTTTGTTTGGGATTCAAGACAATTGATATAAATCGTGTATAATAATATGTGCATGCGGTCGTGGCGAAACTGGCAGACGCGCTGTCTTCAGGCGGCAGTTCTTCGGAGTGAGGGTTCGAATCCCTTCGACCGCACCAATTTTATATTCAAGATCTAATGAGTGATAAGGTCTTTTTTTGTTTCTATCAAGCAAATATCCATGTTATAATAGATGCGTTGATGAGGTCGTAGTATGGATAAAATAGAATTGTTTTGGAAAAAATTTTTAGTTGATAAAAACTTAGATTTAAATACCAAATACTATGAATCATTTCATTTTGAGCGAACTGAAAAGTGGGCAAACGAATTACTACGTCTTGTCTTGGAAGGAACTAAACAAGCAACTGCGAGCCTTCTACTCACTTATGATATTCAAAATAAACGCTTACCACAAGTAGGTGATTTATCGATTGTTACCGATTGGTATGGTAATCCTCATTGTGTCATTGAAACAACAAATGTATCATACATTCCTTTTAAAGATATGACCTATGATATTTGTAAAAGAGAAGGCGAAGATGAAACATTAGAGTCATGGAGAAAGGGACATCTTAGATTCTTTAAAGCAGAAGCTTTAGATTTGGACTTTGAATTTAGTGAAGATATGAAGGTTGTATTTGAAGATTTTAAAGTTGTTTACTCAAATTCATTTAATCCTAAATATGACAAACTCGTTTTACGTAAACCAACTAAAGAAGATGAAATGAAAATCATGGAGTACAAACAAGAATTTATCAATTATAAAGATAGTATTCATGGTGGATGTGGACTTCAAGATTTTAATGATTATGATTTATGGTTAAAACATTTAGAAAAAATGACTAATCCAAATGATTTACCTGAAGGTCGTGTTGTATCATCCGAATATATGTCAATCAGAGTATCTGATGGAAAACTCGTTGGACTCATCAATATTAGACATTATTTAAATGAAATATGGCTTAAGGCAAGTGGGCATGTCGGATATTCGATTAGACCAACTGAAAGACAAAAAGGTTATGCACATGAGCAGCTTAGATTGGCATTAGAGGTATGTGATGAGTTAGGCATTAATCCAATCTTGATCACATGTAATAAAGATAACGAAGGATCAAGAAGAACCATCTTAAAAGCTGGTGGAATTAAAGAAAATGAAATTATAGAAGATGATGGAAACACCGTTGAAAGATATTGGATCAATAGAAAATAATAATAAAGATGAGGGCAGATCATGATTCGAGTAGAGAAAAATATTCAAACAAGTGTTGGTGAAGTATCAAAGGTTACTCTTCAAAGAGGACAAATCGAGTTAGAATTATTTAGCTATGGAGCATCGATTTATTCAATTAAGTTCAATGGTCTTGAAGTAACAGTTAGACCAGATGATGTTGATGCATTTTTAAATGCTGAGTTTTACTATGGTAAGACATGTGGTCGTACTGGTGGAAGACTTATTATGCCATCATTTCAAATTGATGACAAGTCTTACCCTATTACACCATTTAGAGGTGAAGCAACGAAATTACATGGTGGCGCTTTAGGGTTTAGCTATCGTCATTTTGAACTTGTTTCTACACATGAAGAAAATGAAACCTCAAAAGTTGTCTTTAAAATTGTAAGTGCTGATGGTGAAGAAGGTTATCCAGGAGAGCTTACTTTATTTGTTACCTATACATTAGATGAAAACAATCAAATCAATATCGCTTTTGATGCAACTACAACCAAAGATACACTTTGCAGTATCACCAATCACGTCTATGTCAATTTAGATGGTACAGGAACAATCAACAACCATCATGTTCAAGTGGAAGCTTCTAAATATGTTGATCTTAAACCTAATTTGACACCTAAAGGTAAAGCATTAGTTGAAAATACACCGTTTGATTTAAGAAAACTCTCATCGATTGACTCTAACTTAAAAGCACTTGATGATACACCAATCGGTGGTTTTGATCATACGTGGTTATTTGATCATGAAATCGGTAAAGCTATCATTTCCGATAGTAAAAATGAATTAGCTCTTGAAGTGACAACCAACAATCCAGCAATTGTCATCTTTGCACATAACATACCTTCTGTTGATGCACTACCTAAAAGATACGGTAAAGGCATTAGATCGGGTTTAACGATTGAATGTGAATATGAACCAGGTGGTATCCATTATCCTGATATGAACAGTTCGATTTTACGTCAAGGTGAGACGTATCATAAGTGGATGAATCTCCGTTTTGAACATAAAAAATAATTTTTTCACAAAGAGTGCTCTTTGAGCACTTTTTTTGTGAATTGATAAAATGATATTTAGGTATTGTGCGACGAATAGTACTGTGCTATAATGGGTACATAGGAGGGATATGATGAATCCACAATTTAAACGAGGCATTATCGAATTATGTGTTTTATCGGTTCTCGTTGAAAGAGATAGTTACGGATACGATATTATTAGTCAACTATCAGAATATATCGATGTAAGTGAAAATACCATATATCCAATCCTCAGGAGACTCACCAGTGAAAACTACTTTACAACCTATCTTGTTGAGTCAACTGAAGGAGCACCGAGAAAATATTATCAGATGACAGAAAAAGGATTTATCTATTACTTATCACTTAGGGAAGAATGGGACGCCTTTATTGGCGGTGTCTATCATATTATCAATCAAGGAGGTAAAAAAAATGAAGACATTTTTAAGAGATTTAAAGAACGAGTTAATCAAACAAAACATGAATGATGATGACATAGAAGACATTTTAAGAGATCATGAAGAAATGATTGAAGAAGCATTACGACAAGGATTAAGAGAAGAAGACATTCATTTACGCTTTGGTGAACCTAAAGCTTTAGCAAGAGAACTTGCAGCAAATAGTGGAAAAAATGTAGAAGATGACGACGATGATGAAGATCAAGAAGATGTTGATGGTTATGTTCATTGGAAAAGGGTGACACCACTAGATTCTTCGATTAATGCGAGTGTAAGCTTAGTTTATGAAGATATCAAATATCAAGTATCAAAAGATAGTGATATTCACGTTTACTATGAAGGAACCGAGAAGATCAAAGATTATAACTTCTCTTATCAAAATGGTGAACTTAAACTAGAAGCACCAAAAATGAAAAATTTTGTTTTCATGAGAAATAAAAAAGAAGATATGAACTTTATCATTGAGATACCTAAAGGATTAAAAATTGAAACATTAAGACATAATAGTACAAGTGCTGATATTGAAATGGTGGGTATTAGTGCGAATGAACTTGCGTTAAGTACAACTTCTGGTGACCTAGAATTATCAAAAGCTAATTTTGATCTACTCAAAATAAATACAGTCAGTGGTGATATTGAAGTTTTAAATGTTGTTGCTGGTCAAGTTGAAACATCACAGGTCAGTGGTGATCTCGAGATGGAAAAAGTAACAATCACAGGACTATTTCATGCTGGTACTGTTTCAGGAGATATCTCTTTAACAGATACAGCGTCTGGTGATGCTGAATTTAGTTGTGTTTCAGGGGATGTTGAAGGTGTCAACTTTTATCCCGAATCCATCAACTTTAAATCTGTTTCAGGTGATTTAAGTATTAAAAACAGTGAACGAAAAGAAATCAAACTTAAAAAGACGAGTACGCTCTCTGGTGAAATCAATATAGAATAGAAATAGTGGCCAATAGCGATATTGGCCATTTATCATGTATAATGAGGATAGATGAACTAAAGGAGAAACCCATGGAACTAGATATGAAATCTGATGTTACTGAATACATACGAGGCAAAAAAGTTGAATATCATGATGAGACACATACCTATTATGTTGATGGAATCAAAGTTCCAAGTGTCACACAAATTGTAGCACTCATTCTCCCTTCACCTTATAAAAATATAGAACCTTCTGTCTTAAAACAGGCAGCCGATTTAGGAAGTGCACTACATAAAGAGATTGAACTTTATGAACAAGAAGGTGTTATCGGTTCATCGATGGAATTTAAATATTATGTGTATTTAAAAAAAAGATATCAAATCAAATCAATTGAAAATGAAAAATTAGTCATCCTTGAACATGAAGGTAAGATCATTTGTGCAGGTAGACTTGATATGATTTTAACGATGGAAGGTTTTCACGGTCTTGGCATTGGTGATATCAAACGTACAGCAAACATTCACATGGACCACTTAAAGTTACAATTAAACCTATATCGTTTAGGATTTATGCAATCCTACGAAAAAGTGATCAATCATTTATCCTGTATTCATTTAAGAGGATTTGTTCATGAAATCATTGAAATTCCAATTGATGAGACTTATACCTATCAAGCAATTTTTGATTATCTTGAATTAAATGAATCATAAAAACACTTATGAAAAGAGAAAGAATTTGTGTTCTTTCTTTTATTTTCTTTTATTTTTATCTAGTTATTTTCTAAACTCTATACTATAATGATGGTATAAATACGATGATACATTATGAACCGGGCACCAAGGGAAAGAGGGGCTTGTTTTATGAAAAAACTAGTTTTCGTCATTTTTTTGATGATCTTTTTTGTGTTGGTTGGATGTCAAAAAAATCAAGAAGTTAAGGTGACATTTGAAACCAATGGCGGTACATCGATCAATGAAGTTAATTCGATTGATGAATTACTTTTAGGTATACCTACCACAACTAAAGAAGGATATACATTTAAAGGATGGTATACGGATCAATCATTGACTGAAGAGTTCGATCCATTAGAAGAAAGAGACTCATGGGTGATTACCATCTATGCTAAATGGGATCCTAATGATAAAAATTATGTCGTCGAACATTACAAAGAAGGTCTTGATGGCGTTTATGTCCTCTTTGAAGATGAAGACTTAGTTGGTAAAACAGGAGATGTCATTACTGCAACTCCTAAGACATATGAAGGTTTTAGTGTAGATAACTCACATGCAAATTCTATTTCTGAACTGACATTACCTGCTTCGGGAAATGCAGTTTTGAAATTATATTATGAAAGAAACACCTATCAAATAACAATTGATGAAGCTGGTGGAACAGAGGTTAGTGATCTAAATGTTTTATTTGGAGAAACGATCGTTCTTCCAACATTAACGAAGTTCGGGCACACATTTGTAGGTTGGTCTTCTTATCCTTCCACGATGCCTTCAAATGATTTAGAAGTTTCTGCTACATGGGAAGAACTACCCAAATATAATGTGGCTTTCAATTCAAATGGTGGATCATCAGTTTCTAGTCAATCCATCTATCAAGGATATTTAGCAGATGAACCAAATGATCCAACAAAGATTGGATATATGTTTACTGGTTGGTTTAAAGATGATGTAGCATTTAGTTTTTCAACACCCGTTACTCAGGCTACCACACTTATTGCACACTGGACACCAGTCGAAGTTGATTATCATACTGAAGTTTATGTTGAAGCACTTAATGGTTCATATACTTTAAATCAAACGATTACATTAAAAGCACTCACAGAAAGCACAGTGAATGCTAGTCCAATCAGTGTTCCTGGTTTTACTATAGATAATACAAATGCAAATAGAATCTCATCAGGTACTGTTTTGGGTGATGGCTCACTTACTTTAAAGATTTACTATACAAGAAATTCATACACCATTCAATTTGAAGCGAATGCGAACTTGTCGATTCAATCGATTGTTGCTAAGTATGATGAAGTTGTTGATCAACCACAAAATCCTATCAGAAATAATTATACATTCGTAGGATGGTATAGTGATTCAAATTTAAGTGTTCCATATACCTTTACAACCATGCCACTAGGTGGTATTACACTCTATGCGAAATGGTTAGGTCAACCTACTACACTTTATTTTAACAGCAACGAAGGAAGTAGTGTAGAATCAATTACTGCTCCACTTGGTGATGTCATTACTGAGCCGAATGCTCCTACAAAAGAAGGTTATACATTTGCAGGCTGGTATACAAATGTAGGCTTAACAGAAGCATTTACCACATGGATGATGCCTACAGGCGGTATTACACTTTATGCAAAATGGACACCTAATCTATACACCATCACCTTTGAAGAAAATGGTGGATCGACTGTTTTAAATATTGAAGCTGGTTATAAAGCAAATGTATCAGTTCCAGCATCACCGACTAAAGAAGATTACATCTTTATTGGTTGGTATTTAGATGTTGATTTAACAACAGAATATACATTTACAACGATGCCATTAGGTGGAATTACACTGTATGCTAAATGGATAACAAAGGAAGAAGGATTATCTCTATTAGATATTAAGAAGTTAGATTATTATACATCAGTACATGTAGAAGGTCTTGTTTTCATAGAAGCAAGCACACCTTATCAAGGGTTCTATATCACCGATGGTACAGCAAACATTTATGTTTTATATGATCAAAGTTTAGTAACTGATGGTCTAAATTATGGTTTTGATGCACTCCTTGTTTATCAACAAGGTATGCCTATGCTTGCACAAGTATCAAACCTTGAAACGATTATAGATACGTATACTGTTGTTCCTTCAACACCTTTAGAAATAGATGATTTAAAGACTTTAGATTTGGAAACGGTTCATTACGAAATGATTGAACTTGTTGGAATTTTATTAGAAGATGATGGTTATGTGCTTGCAGATCTTGATTCTGGAACAAGAATTCATATATCAGATAAGTTCAGTCTTGGTGACGTTTCAGCATCACTTATGAATAAAGTTAAAGTAGATGCTATTCTTTATCAGCATCAAGGTGCGTGGATCATAGAAGTTACAAATCTAGAAAATATCGGATTAACAGATTTAGATAAAGTAGAACTTATTAAAGCCTATATCGATTCATATGTAGATGATTCTTATCAGGGTATGGACCATTTTGATTTACTCATGAATGATCCTTGGGGATTATCGCAAATTGTGATGTCTTTTGATATTGAAGATGAAGATTTGTATGATTATGATTATTTAGGATTTGTTCATACTGAGGGATTAGAAGTTATAAGTCTTACAAGTGAGATTACTCTAAATGATACAGTGTATGAATACGTGATTAACTTTAATTTAGTACCTCGCATCTATGATACTGTGCTTGATGTGATTAACGGAGATGTTGGAGAAACCTTTAATCTAAAAGGACTTATGGTGATGGCTTATCCTGATGAAGAAGTCTATATACTTAAAGACTCAACAGGGACAATCTTTATTAGAGGTCATTTTGAAGTTACCTATGGTGATGAAGTTGCAGTAGAAGTCAAAAAAGATGTGATTGGTAAATTATGTTATGGAATTCATGAAGAATTCTATCAGATCATTTCACGCTTTAATGATATAGATCCAATCCCAAATGAAATTACAATGACTGATTATGCAAATATCAATTTGAATGATCCAATGATCTACAGTCAGTATTATGAAATAAGGGGTTTCTTAAGTGATCAAAGTGAATTAGAACATTCTGACCATTTTGCAATTGGAAATGATTCTCTTCAAGTGATTATTAATCCGATTACATACAACGGTTTTGAATCACTTTTCGATTATGTTGGACTCGAAGTTCTCTTAAGAGGATATTTAATACTTAGTGAACAAGGCATACCTATGATGATCTTTGCCGGAGAACGTGAAGAAATAAAGATTCCGAATTATAGTGATACAGAACGTGTTGAAATGATCTTAGAATTGTTCTCTAGAAACTATGCTGATCATACGTTTACATCCTATGAAACATTCGTTATGGCAGATAAACATCCGATGCTAGGTGGACATATCACTTGGAATTTTGTCGAAGGCGAGTCTTATTATGATGAAGTTAATCAATGGTTTACCTTTGTTGATAACCCTAAGACAATCAAGATTGAACTTAATATTTCATATCATGATGTTACAAGATCTTATGTCTATCAGACAATGCTAGAAGGTCCTGAAATTTTAAGTATTGCAGAGTTTAAACAACATCCTAGTTATGAAAATGCATTTGTTGAAGGTGTTGTCGTTTATCGTAATCCAAATCGTATGTATATCCAAGATGAAACAGGATTGCTTTTCGTTAATGTTTATGATTGTGATGCTTATGTTGGTGATCATGTCGTTGTTTATGGCTATTTATATCGAGATTATGAATTCGAAAATCGTGTCGAGATGAATTATCAGTATCGCGAAAATGGTCAAGCTATTCCGCATGTCGTTTATTATTATGAAAGAGATTTAACGCCTGAAATTCCAGTAAATCAGATGACTATCTCTGATGTTAATGAACTTGATCCAAATCTTTTATCATCTTACAATCAAATGATTGAAATAACAGGATACCTGACAGCTATAGTTGAAGACGAATATCTATTCTTCACATTACAATATGGAACATCAGAAATCGATTTTGATACAATCGATGAATATACGATGTATAAACTTGGAGATTACCGAAATAAGCATGTTAAGATTCAATTAATGATTGAAGATTATGATGATAATACTTGGGACCTTATGTACTTAGGTATTAAAGATGATATCGAAGAGATTTCATATAGTTTAACAGAAAAACAAGACATCTTAAAATCAATTGTTAATGACATTTGGGTAAGTCCAATGTATAGTGGAACGTCACGTAGTCTACCATCAAGTTATAGCCCGTTTAATGCAAGTTATACGTATGATGTTCCAACTGATTATGAAGCAATTTTTGATTTATTATTTGCATATGTATATCCAGTTGATGAAGAAATGACCATTCCTCTTTCTGTTTTCATCACGGTTGATGAGGTTACAATTGAGCATATCATTAATGTCAATGTACTCCCCAAACAGGAAAGTAGTACGATATTAAATATTACACAAGCTAAGGAAAAACTGGATGAGGTTGTTACTATTGGAGGAAAAATCTTTGCAACATTTGCCTATGATTATACATATGATGCAATACTTCTTTTTGATGGAACAGATTATCTTATTGTAAAACTTACCGAAAATGACTACATCTATGGAGGTAGTGATATTGGTAGAGATGTAGAAATTACAGGATCTATGGCATATGAAGATGGACGATATACATTTGTAACACTCAGTTGGAAAATATTGGATTATGCTGCAGTACCAGTGTTAACCGTATCTCCTTTAGCAACCGAAGCACTATCGACTCTAGATCATTCAAAAGATGACTACTTAGGAAATTTTGTTGAGGTTTCAGGTACACTCAATCGTGTAGGTTGGAATTATTACGAACTCATCAAAGGTGATACACATATTCGCATTCAAACAGTATACTACGGAGAAACAAGTCTTGAACCCTATGTTGGTTTTGATATCACACTACAAGGATTTATCTTAGGTAATTCAACATTTGAAGAGTCTACCGATATAGCACTTATCATGGGACATGCAATTTATAATGGTGAATTGAACATTGCCCTCGATGAACCTGATGATCAAGTGGTTGCAGAAAAACTTGTGGATTATTTTATGAACCTTCGTTATGATGAACCTTACTATGAAGGAAGTTATATTAATCTTGCATTAGTGCATAACTTATTTGGTGATGCTATTGTTACATACACTGTTTTAGATCATAGTGAACTTTTAGAAAGAACAGATTATGAATTTATTGTCGGACATGCTTCAGTTGATACAGTGATACCAATTCGTCTTCAAGTAGACTATAAGATGGGATCTGCTAGTTATATTTTTGAAGTACTTATCAAAGGTTTCACCTATGATACATTGGATCATCTATTTGACGAATCTGTAGATTTAGATGAAATCAATTTAGAAGCTACTGTCATTTATGCAGATTTTGATTATCTCTATGTCACTATCGATGGTGAAGTATATTATTATGATGGCCATGGAGGTAATTTCTTTGAAAGGGGTCAAGTAATTCTCATTAATGGAATTAAATCAATGATTAATGGTGAAGTTAATTACTCGTATAAAGTTACATCACATTCTTTAAATCGCGAAGAAGGAATCGTCTTAGAACCAAGATCCATGACG
>JAEWVV010000008.1 GCA_023458995.1 Bacillota bacterium | reverse complement strand
GTTAATACCCTTCGAAATCATACGGTAAACAATGAGCGTGTCAAGACCAACTAAATTGCTAATCATCGTTCCATTGAAATTATTCGGATTAATTGTAATATCTGCAACATCGGTTGTAGCTGGATCTGATTGACCTGGGTTCGTACCCACATTACCAATAAGTTTAAGTGCATCCACTAAACCAACAATTTCATCATGTCTTAAATCCTTAGTGTTACGTTTAGCATCTGTTGGAACACCATAATCAAATCCACCTTGAACATCTGTTACTGCTGCAATCATTGGATCTGACAATAAGTGAACAACAATTGGTGAGAATCCTAATGGATATTTAACAGGATCTGTAGTTCCAATATTAACTACATTATCAAGTTTAGCAAATGTTAAGTCTGCCATACCGATACCGCCAGCTCCACTTGTTCCAATACCTAATTGATCAAGCGCTTCTAGAACAGCATCAATTTCAGGTCTTACTAAGTCTGTTGTACTAGATGGTTCAAAGGATTCTGCTGGAATTTCACTAACACCAAGGCTATCAATGATTGCATTGCTGATGAGTCTGTTAAGAATAATCGAGTTTTCATCAAATGCTTGTAATGTATCAACACTTAATGTGTTTTCATTGACTGTAATGTTCTTAACGAGCGTATTGTTGTTTCCACCTGATAAATCAAATAGGACATCAATCATATAACCAATTTCAGAATCTTTAAGTCTTAATGTATCATCTGAATTGATAAACGCTGTAATACGAATCTTTGGTTTCGTTAACATATCAACAATCGCATCCGACATAATCTGTTTGATAATGACTGAACCATTTGTCTTAAGATCAACTGCTTGACCTACAGTAACATCAATATCAATATCTTTAAGTAATACTTCATCAACATCAGCTAATGGATCTAATGGATTGTATGCTAAGATACGTAGCGCATCAACCATTGCTTGAACTTCAGTAGCCTTTAAGTTATTGGTTGAAACTTCATCAATATATGCATCAAGAGGAACTTTATCTGCGGTAACTGCATCTACAATTGAATCCGTAATCAACTTCTGCATAATGATTGAACTTGATAATGTTAAATCATTTAATTGACCAATCGTAATAACTGTTGAGATATCTGAAACAAGTTTTTCATCATCACCATTAGCGAGAATATCAAGTGCATCAATCATATTGTTGATTTCATCATTTGTTAATCTTACTTTGCTTGGTGGATTTAAATATGCATCATCAGGAATGGTTGCTGTTAGGCCAATCGAATCAACGATGGCATCACTAATAAGCTGTCTAATAATGACAGATTCATTTAATTTAAGTTCATTTGTCTGACCAACAGTAACAGCGGTTGAAATGCTTGCGACTGGTAACGCTAAATTATGTTTAGCTAATATTTCTAATGCATCAATCATTTCTGTGATTTCATCATCAGTAAGTGTTGTCTTCGTGACTGGATTGACATAGGCATCATCAGGAATGACTGATCCTGCATCTGTGATTGCATCTACGATCGATTCAGAAATGAGTTGTTTAATAATAAGTGATTCGTTAGTGCCTAATGTCTTTGTTTGACCAACGGTCACATTCATATTGATTTCTGCGATCTTCTTATCTGCGATATCTGTTTCTGGATCGTTATCTTCACCTAATACTTCAAGCGCACTAACCATATGTGCAAGTTCAGATGCTTTCAGTTGATCACCTGGGGTATCCCCAACATAAGCTTCATTTGGGAAGTAAGATAAGCCAACAGAATCAACAATCGAATCTCTCATTAAACGTTGAATAATAATCGATGGTGATGCTGATAAGCTATCAAGCTGACCAATCGTTACATCGATTGGGATGTTTGCTACTGGTGTTGATTCATCACCATCAGCAAGAATATATAAAGCATCAATCATCGCATCAATTTCAGCATCTTTTAATGTTTCTTTATCCATGTTAGTATACGCTGAATCAGGAATAATGTTACCTGAGGTTGTGAGCGAATCAACGATTGCTTCTGAAATTAATTGATTGATAATTACAGATTCATTTGTCTTCAAGTCTTGTGTTTGTCCTACAGTTGGATTGGTTGGTACATCAGTGATCAAAACATCATCTTTATCACCTGGAACTGTACTACCTGCAAGAACTTCAAGCGCTAAAATGAGATTTGCTACTTCGATAGCTTTTATTTGATCGGATGGTGTATCACCAACATAAGCTTCATCTGGGAAGTATGAAAGACTTAACGAATCAGTGATAGAATCCGTAATGAGACGTTGAATAATAATCGATGGAGATACTGATAAATCTTTAAGTTGTCCAATCGTTACAGCAGTATCGAGATCTGTGACAAGGTCATTATCATCATCTGATAAAATATCGATGGCTTCAATCATTGCATCAATTTCAGTATCTTTTAAGATGTCTTTTCCAACTGGGTCTACATACGCTGAATCAGGTATTGTATTACCAGAAGAAGTTAATGCTTCAATAATCTTATCCGAAAGTAATTGATTGATAATTAAGGATTCATTATCGATTAAACCATTAATTTGACCAACTTTGACATTGGGTGACAGTTCAGCAACTGGCTTAGAATCATCTTCATCTGCAAGTTCATAAAGTGCATCAACGATTTCTTTGATTTCATCTTGTGTAAACATTGTTGGATGATTAATATCATAGGCGTCAGCTGGGAAATCAACGGTTGCACCTAAAATGTCTTCTACATTATCTGTAATCAGTTGTCTAATAATAAGTGATTCATTTTCTTTTAAGTCTTGTGTTTGACCAACATTCACATCTGTTGAAATATTAATCACTGGTAAAGTCATATTGCCATCTGCTAAAACGACAATCGCATCGATCATCCTATCGATTTCTTCATCTTTTAAGATGTCTTTTTCTACTTGATCGACATAAGCTGCATCAGGAATTGCTGAACCAGAAGTTGTTAAAGCTTCAACGATCTTATCGGATAGTAACTGGTTAATCACAAGGGATGTATTACTCTTTAAGCTAAACACTTGACCAACAGTGACTTCTGTTGACAAATCTTTAACAAGTGTTTCTTGATTGTTATTCGCTAAAATAACAAGTGCATCAATCATTTGTCCAATTTCAGTTGTTGTAAACATGGTTGGATGGAGCGGATCATAAGATTCAGCTGGAATACTTACTTCTGCACCTAAAACATCACCTGTCTTATCGGTGATTAACTGTCTAATGACAAGAGATGGGTTTTCTTCTAATTCAACAACTTGACGTACTTTGACATCGGTTGAGATATTTTGAACTAAGACGTCTTCATCGCCATCTGCAAGTACTTCTAAAGCATCGATCATATAATTTACTTCTGCAAGTTTAAGCATAGTTGGTTCAGCTACATCATAAGCTGCACCTGGAATTGTAGAACCAGTGAGTGCAACTGCCATCTTATCTGTAATCAGTTGACGAATAATAAGTGATGTTGTATCTTTTAATCCCTTCGCTTTTCTAACAGTGACTTCTGTAGAAATGTCTTGAACTAACTCTTCTTCATCACCATCAGCAAGAACAACCATCGCATCAATCATAGAATTGATTTCTGCGGTTGTAATTCTTGTCTTATCGACATCAACATATGCGCTATTTGGAATAACAACAAGACCAGTAAGAACATCTTCTAATGTATCTGAAATGAGTTGTTTAATGAGGAGTGAGTTGTTTGCTTTAAGTTCAACAGCTTGACCTACAGTAACATTTGTAGAAATACCTGTAATCAGTGTATCTTCAACATGATTAGCTAAAATATTTAATGCAAGAATAATTTCTGCAAGCTCTGCATCCGATAAACGTCTCTTAGGTTCTTCTTCATCCGCTAAATTCATGCTCAGAAGAACAACTCGTCCAGAGAATAATGGATTATATGCGTCTTCTGGAATGTTGCTTGCATTGATTTGATCAATAATGGCATCAGAAATCATTTGTTTAATCGTCTTAGAACCTGTTTCAGTTAAATCAAGATCATTAACTTGACCAACAGTCAGAGTATCGATCGCATCAGCAACATCAGTAATGGGTGCTTCTGGATCACCAGAGATCACAGCTAATGCTTCTACGATTGCATCGATTTCATCTTGGGTTAATAAATTTTCACTTTCAAATGCATCACTTGGAACGTTCGCTGCACCTAAAGCCTCAATAATAGCATCAGATAATAACGACTGAACGATTGCTGAATTAGTTTCAGCTAATAATTCTTGAAGTTGAGAAATCGTGATATCTGCTGGATCTGGAACGTTACCTGGAGTAACATTAAAGATATTTAACGCAGTGAAGATATCTGTCACTTCACTCTTCTTCACCATACCATCAAATTCGCCACCAGCTTCAAGTGCTGTAGGTGGTACAGTTAAACTAGCTTCAGACTTAAGCATTAAATCGATAAATGTGTATAGGAAATAAGAATCAAGAATAGATAGAATTTCTGGTTCTTCTAATGCTAATAGGTTATCTAAGATAGCATCAGTATTTTCTAAACTGACAACACCCATGGTCTTAAGTCCACCAAAGATATTGGCAAATTCTGCATCTGTGATACGCTTTCTACCATCAATCATCGTATAAGCTGAGGGGAGAAGTTCAAAATCTGCTGCTAAGAAGCGTCCTGCAGCCATCATTTCAATCACAGTATCCGAAGTTAAAATAATGGATAACTTATCAGCAAGATATTTAGACTTAATAAAACGATCTAAATCATCTTCTCCTGCAATCACATTTTGTCCACTCAAGTTCAAAATATTTTCTTCTGTAATGTTTTCTGGTCCTTGATCTAATCCAATGATTTTAAATGAAACCATCAGACGTCTCAATTCATATTTGGTCATAATACCATTTTCAACGCCAACAGTACCTTTAGCATCACTTGGTGTTGTCATATCAAGATCAATACCCTCACCAAATGCACCTGTTAAGAATCCACCAATATAATCACCGAAACCTTGGTTTTCAAAAAGACGTCCAACAACTGTATAAATATAATCAGAATTGAGGAACAATGCAAAATCATCATCCTCATTCATTGGATCAACTAAGTTTGGGAACGTTTCAATACCAACTTCGGTTACTGGACTAATTAAACCAAGTGAAATCACCATATTTCTAAATTCATCTTTTGTAATGCGTCCAACTTCAATCGGTTCATCATCAACTGCATTACCTAAAATATCTGCATGTGGTGTAATATCAATCGTGATTTCTGCTTCACCGAAAGCACCTGATAACATTTCATTGACATAATCATTAATGCCATCAAGTTGGAATGCTTTATCTAAGAACGTGTATAAGATACCAGAATCAAAGAATCTGTCTAAGTCATCAACACCAAGAACTTCATTTCGTCCAACCATTTCATTCATTAAAACTGGCCCAAAACTACTTAAGGCATCTTGATTTGGTAATTGCAAACTCTTTAATGAAATGAGAAGTTTACCAATTTCATCACCCTTAACACCAAGTTCATCGGTAAGCAATGGATCTAAATCTAAGAAATCAGCTGGAGCAGCAAAGAAATCTTGTGCACCGTTTAGTTTTTCAATACCAAAACTCTTGATTTCATCACTTAATAAAGCATCACTAATCACACCACGAATAATCGTAATATTACCAAATTTGATTAACGTTGAATCTTCAACACGATTAAATGCTGGAAGGATGCCGTTAACTGTTAGATGCGTTGTTAATTGATCAATCGTTGTAAATTCCCACGTGTCATTCATATCTTCAAGAAGTAATGCAAGTCCATGAATTAATTCAACAAGCATACCTTCTTTAAGCATTTCGTCTTCTACTGCCATTGCAGGAGTTGCTAATGCATATCCCCCTAATG
>JAEWVV010000007.1 GCA_023458995.1 Bacillota bacterium | reverse complement strand
TTAAAAATGTGATGTTAGATACTGTAACGATTGGTACGCAAGAAAATCCACTTTCAATGTCAACATCATCACGTGTTGGACTAGTTGCTGGATATATTGCATCATCCAATGGTCGTATTGAAAATGTTCGTGTCATTAACAGTGCAATTCATTACACAACATCATCAACTGTCCAAGCTTATGTTGGTGGTTTAGTCGGTGAATCAAGAGGTAATGTGATTAATTCATCTGTTGATTCAACAAACATTCATGTGAAATCAACGTCCTACGGACGTATTCGTGTGGGTGGAGCAATCGGTATGCTTGGTGAAGAATCAACATTAAAAGAAATTCAATCTCATGCAAATATTCGTGTAGAAATGGCTGGAGTTAGCATTAAGGATCGCGATTTAAACATTAACGTTGGTGGTGTTATTGGTTATCATAACGCACGCAACGTTAACCGTTCTGTTGAAAACTTAATTAGTTCAGGGGATATATCGATTACCTTAGACTTCGGTACTATTGATGGAACAACAAAAGGTAAATATTTCCTCTATGTAGGTGGTATTGCGGGTATTGCTTTTAGCAACGTCAATCAAGCGCTTTATAGTGGTTCGATTAGAATAAGCCATGAAAAAAATAATTATGAAGCCAACGTAAAGAAATATTTCTTTGTTGGTGGGCTCTATGGTTCATACACTACAAGTAAATTATCGGAAGGTAATTTAAGATATTCTGATCGTGCTTTAATTGATCTTGAATTATCAGAGGATGTTATTTTAAAGGCGTCACAATTGAAAGCAGAATATGTTTCATCCGCTGCAAATGTATTCAGTTATTTTGGAGAATTAAGCTTAATGGTAAACGATGTCGATCAAACAGGTAGTGATGTTATCGATGTTATCACGACCTTCGATGGATTCTTTAATAGTGAATTCATTCAAAATTACATAGCACAATATACAAATTAATAAATACAAGTCGCATTACATTTTTACTTGATGTAAGCGACTTTTTTTATATAATGAAATAAAGACGATTTCTTAGGTATAATATGTTTAAAGGTGGGGTACTCATGAAAATATCGAAAACTAAATTTATTAACTACATCAGATGCAACAGGTTTCCCGCATTAGATGAAATATACCGCGACAAAACAAAAGCGGTTGTTTCGTTTACCGATGATCCTGAACTTGAAGATTTAATTGGCATAGAAAACCAGGAGAAAAAGAAGTATCTCATGGATTCGATGTATGAAGAAGATGAAAATGAAGAAATAGATCTTTTAAAATCAGATGACCCTCAAATGGAAGTCATGATGCCATATTATTCACTCATCGAAATTCTAGCAGGTCAAGTTATTGAAAAGAAATATCAAGGACAAGTTACATATAACCTGGATACCTATAAACAAAAACGGTTTACCTATGAAAAAGATGGTTTTCACTTTTATTGTTTCCTTGATGGTTATCAAGAAGATAAAGATACGATTAGAGTCTTTGAAGTAAAAGCAACAACATCTAAGAAATTTGTTGAAAAAGAATATAAAGATGATGACGGTGAAAAAGTTCCACTATTTGTCGAATCTCCTGAAGGTATTTTAATGTTACAAGAAGATATCGGTGGTTGTGTTAACGATAAGTATAACGAAAAGATTGAACGATTTAAAAATCGATTAACCAAAGAAGGACGTTATATCTATGATATTTCATATCAGCGTTACGTCTTAGAACACGCCATTAAAGTAACTAAAAAAGTTAAATACTATCTTGTTGTCTTAAATGCAGAATACGTTCACGAAGGTAAAGTTAATGAAAAGAATGAACCCATCTATGGTGATGATGTTGTTAAAATGATTGATGTTACATCCTTAACTGAAAAGATGATGCCTATTCTAGATCAAGATATTGATACCGTCTTGAAGAGACTTGATACAATGAATGCGAATCCTGTTGATTTAGGACCTCATTGTCAAAGAAAAGATACAAGAGAATGTATTTTTTATCCGATATGCTTTAAACATTTACCTGCTAAAAATAGCGTGTTCACCTATATGCAAAACCATTTTGGCTTTGAAGATGAAACAGGTGTTAAACATGACCGCTATGAACTGATCAATGATGGTATAACGAGCGCTCTTGATATTCCTAGAGAATGGCTTAAAAGAGAGAATAACAAGATTCAACGTAATGTGATGGAATCCGATGTTCCCTACTATAACACCTCTAAAATCAGAGCCGGAATCAAAGCTTTAAAATATCCGATTTACCATCTTGATTTTGAAACATTTCCTTGTCCTTTACCGAGATTTAAAGGTGAAGTTCCTTATACACAATCACTTTTCCAATTTTCGATTCATATCGAACACAGTCCTGGGGTATGTGATAAGGATTTAGATAATGTATCCTATATCGCTTATAAGCACACGGACTTAAGAAGAGAACTTGTTGAAAAGATGCTTGATACGATTAAACCTGATGGTGGATCTATCATGGTTTACAATCAATCATTTGAACAAACAAGACTCAAAGAAATGGCAAAACTATTTCCTGAGCACCGTGAAAGATTACTTAACATGGTTGACCGCTTGTTTGATTTAATGTATCTTTTAAGAGGAAATTCGAGACTATTCAAAGAACTTGGTTTTCCAGAAGATGAGGGGAAATTAATCAATTATTACCATAACGATTTAAATGGTTCATTCTCGATTAAAAAGGTATTACCACTCTTCAGTAATTTATCATATAAGGGATTACCGATTGCCAACGGTACAGAAGCATTAGTTGCCTATGCGAAGTTTCCTTTAATGGATTCAAAGACATTTGAAAAAACATATACTGATCTTTTGGAATACTGTAAACAAGATACTTGGGCCATGGTAGAAATATTAGACGAGCTTAGAAAGATATAATTAAGCCACCTATCATAATAGGTGGTTTTTTCTTTCATTTAACGTAAGAAACAGCCTATTTAATATAGATTTCTTGTATAATTTCAAGATTTCTACTATAATTAAACAAAGAGGAGGGCATCACGATGATTAAACTATATAATTCACTATCCAACACCATAGAAGACTTTCAAACAATCAAGCCAAAGCGGGTCACGATGTATGTTTGTGGACCCACGGTGTATGGTGATATTCACCTCGGTAATGCACGCCCTGTCATCTTTTTTGATGTTGTAAAACGCTACTTAAGTTATGTCGGATACGATGTTCTATTTGTCTCTAACATCACAGATGTTGATGACAAAATTATTGATAAAGCTAAAGCTGAAGGTGTTTTAGAAAACGAGATTACAAAACGATATACCGATAGATTTATTGAAATGACACATGCTCTAGGAAGTGCTCTTCCTGATATGATGCCTAAAGCAACTGAGTATGTAACTCAGATGATTGATTACATTCAAGATTTAATCGATCAAGGCTACGCTTATGTTAGACCATCAGGTGTTTATTTTAGAGTAACTAAGGTTAAAAATTATGGCGCTTTAAGTAAACAAAACATTGATGAACTTTCATCAGGAGTTCGTATTTCCTTAGAGGATGACAAAGAAGATCCCAAAGATTTTTCACTTTGGAAAACGACTGAAGAAGGACTTCGTTATCCATCACCTTGGGGTGAAGGAAGACCTGGATGGCATACAGAATGTGCCGTGATGAATCATGAAATCTTTGATGGTGAAATAGATATTCATGGTGGCGGTACAGACTTAAAATTCCCACATCATGAAAACGAAATTGCACAAACATGTGCACATGATAATCACTCCATTGCACGCTACTGGATGCATGTGGGTAGACTTGATGTTGACAACACCAAAATGAGTAAATCTTTAGGCAATATCACATGGGTTAAAGATTTAATTCAAGACTATGATCCACTCGCTTTTAGATTCCTTATGGTAGGACATCATTACCGGATGCCCATCAACTACTCGGAAGATTTAATGGTGCAGTTTAGTAAAGAATATGATAAAATAAAACGAAGCCTTAAAAAAGCTTTTTTAACTGTTTCACTCAATAAAGCATTCACCATTGAGATCGATGAAAACTATATGGATTCATTTTATATGTGGATGAATGACGATTTTAACATTCCCAATGTCATTACGTTAATCTATGATTTATTAAAAGCGATGAATAAAGAAAAAGATGTTCATAGACTTGCTGTTTTCTATCAGACAACGAAGGTCATTATGGATATATTGGGTATCATGCCTCGTTATGAACTAACCGATGATACGCTCACTTTATATAAAGCATGGGAACAAGCTAGAAATAATAAAGACTATGCGAGAGCTGATCAAATTAGAAATCAGTTAAGCGAAAGAGGATGGATGTAATTTGAACGGATTAACCCTCGCTTATTTAGGTGACAGTTATTATGAATTATCAGTAAGAACGCACCTCATTAATCAAAAATGGACAGATGTGAACGATTTGCATAAACTTGCAATCAAATTTACATCAGGAACTGCTCAAGCACAAATTATGGATTATTTGCTTGATGACAACCTCCTTTTTGAAGAAGAAATAGATCTCTTTAAAAGAGGCAGAAATGCTTCAGGTAGAGGTCGAGGTAACATGGATCCTCAAACATACGCAAAAGCTACGGGATTTGAAGCACTGATCGGTGGGACATATCTCAAAGACAAAGAACGTGTGGATACGCTCATATTAAAAGCGATCGAGTGGATCGAGAAAGGACAAACGCATGGAAAAAACGGTTGATAAAAAAATCAGCAATAAAGAAGCAAACCAAGACTTAGAAGCGCTGATCGAAGACGTAACTGTCCAAGATACACCCAAACCTAAGCGCACCAAAGGTCCAAAAACCGTTATCAAAGAACAACTACTCACCATGCAGGGTGATCCTTTAGGGCTGCATGTCCCACTTGATTCACAACCAGAAGAAGCAATCGACTTAAAGTCACGTGTTAAGACAAAAGATGATATCGTTGTTGAAAGATATAATCCAGAAATCGAAAAAGGGTTAACAACCGAAGAAGTTGAATTACGCCAAATGGCAGGTCTTGCCAATATTGGTGATATGGGTTCAACGAAATCAATTACAACGATTATTACAAGTAATATATTCACATTCTTTAACTTCTTGAACTTTGGTATTGCTGCTTGGTTAATCTCAGTTAATGCAGCGATCACTCAACTCTTCTTTATGGGTGTTATTACTGCCAATATTACGATTGGTATCATTCAAGAAATTAGAGCAAAGAAAACCATTGATAAATTATCGTTATTAACAGCACCAACCGCGATTGTGATTAGAGACGGTAGTGAACTTGAAATTGGTGTATCTGATGTTGTGATTGATGATATTTTACATCTATCATCAGGTAAACAAATTCCTGCTGACGCCGTTGTTAGACAAGGCACTGTTGAAGTGAATGAATCACTTTTAACCGGTGAATCTGATCCAATCATTAAGAAAAAAGGCGATACGCTTTATTCAGGTTCATTTGTTGTATCAGGTAACTGTTATGCACAAGCAACCGCTGTTGGACATAACATCTATATCCAAAAATTAACCAATCAAGCAAAGAAATATAAGAAACCTGAGTCTGATCTCTTAGGCTCATTGAAAATTATTATTCGTATTGTTGGATCTCTTATTATCCCGATTGCGATTGTACTCTTCTATTTGATGAGCACATATTCAACATTACCTTATAATGAAATTGTTCAAAAGACTGCTGGTGCGATGATTGGTATGATTCCATCAGGACTCTTCTTACTCACATCGATGGCACTTGCAGTAGGTGTTATCAGACTTGCACAAAACAATACACTTGTTCAAGAGTTATATTGTATTGAAATGCTTGCGAGAGTTGATACACTTTGTCTTGATAAGACAGGGACAATCACCGATGGAACGATGACCGTTAAGAGTATTATCGAATATAAGAATGAAACAGGTTTACCACTTAAAAACATTATTTCAGCAATGATCAATGCACAAAATGATCCAAACTTGACATCCGATGCACTTGCTGAACGTTTTGGTACAGCTAAACGTATTCGTCATAAAGCACTTATTCCATTTTCAAGCCAACGTAAATTTTCAGCTGTTCAGTTTGATCGTTATGGCACATTTATTTTAGGTGCTCCAGAATTTGTCGTTAAAGAAAATTATGGTTTAATCTCTAAAGAAGTCGACAAACAATCTCAAGAGGGTTATCGTGTATTAGCAGTTGCATATAGCGATGGTGAAATTGTTGATAATCAAGTTCAAGGTAAAGTGTCACCACTTGCATTGATCATGATTGAAGATACGATTCGTCCAGATGCGATTGATACGATTGAATACTTTAAGTCACATAATGTTGATGTTAAAGTCATTTCTGGTGATAACCCAATAACAGTTGCTAGAATTTCACAACGTGCAGGTATCGCTAATGCGGATAAATATATTTCATTAGAAGGTATGCAAGATAAAGAAGTTGTGCGTTCTGCATCACGTTTCACCGTATTTGGACGTGTATCACCACAACAAAAGAAACTTCTCATTGAATCGCTTAAAAACAACGGTAGAACAGTCGCAATGACAGGTGATGGTGTCAATGACATCTTAGCGCTAAAAGAGGCGGATACATCGATTGCGATGGCTTCAGGATCTGAAGCAGCAAGAAACGTATCGCACCTTGTCTTACTTGATTCAAACTTCTCATCAATGCCTAAGGTTGTATCTGAAGGCCGCCGAGTTATTAATAACGTTCAGAGAGTATCAACACTCTTCTTAACGAAGACGATATTTAGTTTCTTACTTGTTATTGTAGCGATTATCAGAAAAGGTGTTTACCCTATTCAACCAAACCAGTTAATCTTAATTGATTATTTAGTTATTGGTATTCCTTCATTCTTCTTAGCGCTTGAACCAAATAATAAACAGGTTAAAGGTAAGTTCTTGTGGAATATCTTAAGATCAGCATTACCTGGTGCACTGGTTGTTATGATTAATAGTTTAATTATCTTTGCATTCCAACCATCATTAGGTATGTCAGATAAAGTCACAGAAACACTCGTTGTTATTTCAGCAACCGTTGTTTCACTCACTGTACTTTATCGAGTAACAACACCATTTAATAAAATGCGTCGTATCTTATTCTTACTCATGGTTACAGTATTTATCTTTGGTATCTTCTTTATGCCAAACTTCTTCCAGTTTGTCCCGATTGTACCAAGTAAATTCTATGACTCAACCGTCGTATTAAGTGCACCTCATATTTTATTACTCTTAGTTTTAGCACAAGCAACCTTCCCAATGATGTACGTTTTATCTAACTTGTATCAATGGACAAAAGCTTTTGTTCGAAGCATCATTAATAAGATTGCAGATATTCAATAATTATTAGGGCGCATGACGCGCCCTTTCATATGAATTTTTATTACTAGAAACTTTGATTGTATGAAGTTTTCTAGATAGACTACCACTAAGGAGTTGCATATTATGATTATTTATGGAAAAAATGTTATAAAAGAAGCGATATTTGCTAAAAGAAAAATCTATAAACTCTATGTTGATCAAGAATTAAATGATCATCGTTTTTTACAATTTATTAAAGATAAAGAAGTAAATTACATAACTGCCACAAAAAATGAATTAAATAAGTTATCAGCAAACCAACTCCATCAAGGTGTGGTTGCAGATGTGATGGAATATGAAACATATGAACTCATTGATGTTCTAAAGCAAGATAAGGTTCAACATTTCATTATCTTAGATGGAATTGAAGATCCTCATAATTTAGGAGCGGTTATGCGTACGGCTGAAGCGGTACAAATGGATGGAATCATCATGAGTAAAAAAGGAGCTGTTCCTTTAAATGCTACGGTAGCTAAAGTTTCTTCTGGAGCGATTGAACACGTCAAAGTCATTTTAGTTTCAAACATTAATCAAGCCATCCTTGAACTTAAGAAACAAGGTGTATGGGTTGTTGGAACTGATGGAAACACGTCTAAAACATACGACGATATGCCTAAAGATGTTTCACTTGCTGTGGTGATGGGAAATGAGGGGGAAGGGATTAGACCTCTTGTAAAACAAAATTGTGACTTACTTGTAAAAATCCCAATGTTTGGTAAGATCAATTCACTCAATGTGAGCGTAGCAGCAGCATTGATGATGTATAAGATGAAACAACACTTATGATCTACGTGATGAATGACTATGAATTGATCTATTTGATACAAACTGATAAATGTGAACATGCTTTACACTTTATGTATCAAAAATATCAAAAATTCATCTGGAAACAGGTTCATAGTCTTCATCTTGAAGAAAAAGAGTACGATGATTTTCATCAAGAAGGTTTACTCATGCTTTTTAAAGCGGTGAAAACATTTGATGAACGTTATCGAAAAAGCTTTACAAAATATTTTGAACTGATCTTAAGACGTCATTTCTACGCATTAATTAGAGATCTTCCAAGATATCAACTCTATGAGACAACTGATTTTGTTAAACAGTATGTTCTCATGGAAGAAGAGGTTGAATTTATTAACTTTGACTCTGAGATTGAAAAAGAAGTTCATGAACGATACTTCATTTTACAGCAACCCGTTAAATTGATTGCAGATGAGACAAAGTATCATAAGAAACAGATTTATAACGCGATTTATCGCATCAAAGAAAAATATAAAATTATGTTATAATAAATAGGTAGTTGACTAAGTCTTTCGTAAGTGTTAAAATACATTTGCGAATGACCACAAAGGTGGTTTTTTAATGCGCGAGAAAATTATATTAGTTTGTACGGAGTGTTTAAGTCGCAATTATACGACAACAAAGAATAAAGCGACACAAAAAGAACGGATTGAAACACAAAAGTTCTGTCCAAAATGTAACAAGCACACCCTACACAAGGAAAGTAAATAGGAGGCTACGTCGTATGGCAATTAAGCAGAAACAAGTTGAAGAAAAAAGTAAGTTGCTTGAAGTTTTAACAACTGAATATAAATGGGAAAATTTACTTCTCGGTATATTAGCAACATTATCTGGTGCATTATCCGTGATGATCATTAGCAAAACTGAACTTTTCGGTATTGATGAAAACTTCCCAATTCTAGGTCAAGGTAATAATGGTATTATCTTTGCTTGGGTTTTACTTGGTATTTCAATCTTTGGTTTAGGTCTCGTTATTTATCCTTTCTTCTTACCTGCGATTCCTGAAATTAAAAAGATTACATGGCCAACATGGCCGAAGTTCCTCGACCATGCGGTTCGTACTCTGATCTTCTTATTTGTTTTAACTGGATTTATCCTTCTTTATAATTTGCTTATTACAACGCTTATCTTCGGTGAAACCGTATGACCCAACACGTTAGATGGTATATCATTCAAACCTACTCAGGTTATGAAAATGCCGTCAAAAGTGACTTGGAACGACGTGTAGAATCAATGGGAATGTCGGATTATATTTTCCGTGTTATTGTCCCAGAAGAAACAGTCATTGAAAAGAAGGCTGACGGTAAAGAAAAAGAAAAAGTTAAACAACTCTTCCCAGGGTATGTTTTTGTTGAAATGATTGTCACAGACGAATCATGGTTCGTTGTGAGAAATACACCACGTGTAACTGGATTTTTAGGTTCTTCCGGTGGTGGTACTAAACCAGTACCTCTTGCACCAGATGAAATCAATCAAATCCTACTCAAGGTTGGTATCATCAGCAAACCTACATGGCAGCATTTCTTAGGTAAAACTGTTGAAGTGACAAATGGTACATGGATTGGTATGAAGGGTGAAGTTACCCACGTAGATGACGATCAAGAAAAATTATCTGTTGATCTCGATCTATTCGGACGTGCAACTTCAACTGAAATCGATGTTCACGATGTAAAGGAAATCTAAGGCGAATTTCGCCTTTTTTCTTTACATCAGTTACGATATTGAGTAAACTGAGCATAAGAAGTAACTATTGGGGGTAATTCATGAGAAAGATTGTTTTAGTAGAAATATTACTTATTGGTATTTTAATGATTATTTTAATTCTCTCAACTGTTGCAACTCCTTGGAGCGTTCTAGCTTTTCTAGATCAAAAGCGGTACTTGCTTTCTTTGGGGATGAGCATTTTCATAATTACGATAGGAACTTTGTTTAGTTTACTCATTCACTATTTTTTTGGGTATAATATAAAGTCATTATCCAATCAAGAAGCAGCCTATGAGTTTATTTACCCAATGATAATTCCCATTTTCTTGTTTCTTATAGTTGGGATTCAACTATCTCATTACATGAGTTATGCACTATGTACTCTCTTTGGTTTAATGATGTATGTGTTATATTCATACATTAAAAGAAAAAGAAGCCATGTCTCATGGACAAGGCTCTATTTGGTAAGCTATAGTTTGATGATGAGTTCACTCTGGTTTTTATCAATTATCTTTGGGTATACCATCAACTATTAGATAACGTCCTTGAGGCGTTATTTTATTTTTGAATATCCAAAATAAGTTTTTGACCAAGTGGGTCAATTACATACGTTAAATCATCTTCTGTTACTACTTCGATATGATTATCATGGAATCTCTTCATAAGCGGTAGATATTCTTTCTTTGGAACATTTAATGTGTAAGTTTTTAGTCCGATTTGTCTTTTTTCACAAAGTGGAGCATTTCTTTGCCAGGTATTTAACCCTAAATGATGATGGTATCCTTGATCTGAGATAAAGAGAGCAGAAGAACCGTAATATAAGACAACTTGAAAACCAAGTGTATCGACATAAAAAGATTTTGCAAGATCTAAATCGGGAACATGAAAGTGTAGATGACCAATGATGGTTTCTTGTGGAAACACATAGGGTTTACCCGCTTCTAGTTCTTTCATTAAAGAATCAAGATCAAGTGCTTTTGTATACATTGTTAAACTTCCATTTTCAATTGGCCATTCGTTTTGTGGCATATCAGTATAGATTTCAATACCATGTCCATCGGGATCGTCTAAATAGATGGCTTCACTGACACCATGATTAGACGCTCCAGAGATGGGGTATCTTTTGTCCACTAAGTGTTTAATGATTGAAGCAAGTTCACTTCTTGATTTAAGTAATAAAGCAAAGTGATAGAGTCCTTGAGTGAGTCCAAGCGGTTTTGCATGAGGGTCTTCAATCAGTTCAATCAGCACATCTTTTTGGTTTGCTGAAAGATTAGCTGATGTCTTTGTTTGTTCAACCACATGAAATCCTAAAATGTCTTGGTAGAACTCTAATGAACGTTTCAAATGATGGACAAGTAGGGTCACTTTTTTGAAAAATAGTTGATTTGGCGAATGAAACATATGTTATGCACCTCCATCTTCATTTTATAGCGAAAATAAAAAAAAGATACTAAAAGTACAACTTTCAAGTAAAATACTTTAGAATATATAAAAAGTAAAGCAAAAAGTGCACATTGATACATATGGTTTGCTATAATGTCCTATGGATATGGAGGTATGAAATCATGAAAATAGAAATTTGGTCCGATTTTGCTTGTCCGTTTTGTTACATAGGAAAAGTTCGTTTTGAAGAAGCACTTGAGAGTTTTAAACACATAAATAAGGTGGAAGTGATTTATAAAGCTTACCAGTTAAATCCTGATGCACCTAAGGTTATGAAAAAATCAGCTTATGAATCATTTGCAGAAGGTCATGGAATGACACCGGCACAAGCTAAAGAACGTTTTAATATGTTTACTGCTAACGCGAAAACGGTTGGTCTGACCTATAACTACGATAAGGTTCAAATGACAAACACATTTGATGCACATCGTTTAGCAAAGTGGGCAAACACCAAAGGTAAAGAAAACGAATTAACATCACGTTTGATGAAAGCTTACTTTACAGATGGCTTAAATATTGCAGATTATGAAACGTTAAGTAATCTTGCTTCAGAAGTTGGACTATCCAAAGAAGAAGCACGTTCAGTTTTAGACAAAAACGAATTTAAAGATCAAGTCAAACTTGAACAACAAGAAGCTAGACAAATCGGTGTTCAAGGTGTACCATTCTTTGTACTAAACCGCAAATATGGTGTATCTGGTGCGCAACAAACAGCTTACTTTAAGCAAGCATTAGAACAAATTTGGGCAGAAGAAAACCCACTACAAACATTAGGTGATCAAGATGAAAGTCAATCATGTGAGCATGATGAATGTAACTTTTAACAATTAAATAACAACATTAAAACATCTCTAGAGGTGTTTTTTGTTATAATGACCCTAGGAGGGAATATAAATGAAAATTCTTGGTAATTTAGTTTGGTTTATTTTTGGGGGAGCTATCGCAGCTTTATTATGGTTAATTGCAGGACTTTTACTCTGTGTAACAATTATAGGAATTCCTTTTGGTTTACAAGCATTTAAATTTGCAGGTTTAGTTGTTTTTCCCTTTGGGAAAGACATTGACACCCGTTTTTCTGAACATCCCATCATCAATATCATATGGGCAATCCTTGCAGGCTGGGAAATGATGTTGGGTTATCTCTTTTTCGGTGTTATTTTCTGTATTACAATTATAGGAATTCCCTTTGGTCTACAATGGTTTAAACTTGCGCAACTTGCACTCTTTCCATTTGGAGCTAAAATCAAATAAAACATCATTATTTAATTGACAAAGCACACCCTAAATGATAGAATGATATCGCGTGTGAAAGCACACCATAGTGGAAGAATGAAATTCATACCACATACTTATGTAAAGAAGGAGGTTGTGTCTCATGGCAAAAAAGGTTGTAAAAGTCGTTAAATTACAGATCGCAGCAGGTAAAGCTAACCCAGCACCACCAGTTGGTCCAGCACTTGGTCAAGCTCAGGTAAACATTCCAGCATTCTGTTCCCAATTTAATGAAGCAACAAAAGATCAAATGGGATTTGTCGTACCAGTGATTATCTCGGTTTATGATGACCGTACATTCTCATTCGTCACAAAAACCCCACCCGCAAGTGATTTGCTGAAGAAGGCTGCAAACATTCAATCTGGCTCAAAGAACGCTAAGAAAGATAAGGTTGCTACCATCACTCAAGCTCAGTTAAAAGAAATTGCGACAAGAAAGATGCCTGACTTAAATGCTTACACTGTAGAAGCAGCAATGAAAATTATCGCAGGTACAGCACGTCAAATGGGCATCACCGTTTCAGAATAATTTAGATCATTAGCTATCTAAATTGTGGGAGGATATCCCGCTAGACCACATTTTAGGAGGAAGAATATGAAAAGAGGAAAGAAATACCTTGAGGCAGCTAAGCTCATTGACAAATCGAAGAAATATTCAGTAGATGAAGCAATGACATTAGTCAAGAAGACCTCTTACGTTAAGTTTGATGCAACTGTTGAAGTCGCATTTAGACTCAACCTTGACCCAAGAAAGGCTGAGCAGAACTTAAGAGGTGCACTCGTATTACCACATGGTACAGGTAAAGTTTCCCGCGTTGTTGTTATTGCACAAGGCGAAAAAGCAAAAGAAGCAGAAGCTGCTGGTGCTGATTTCGTTGGAGCTGCAGAACTCATTCAAAAGATCGGCGCAGGCTGGTTTGAGTTCGATGTTATGGTGGCTACACCAGACATGATGGGACAACTTGGTAAACTAGGCCGTATCTTAGGACCTAAAGGCTTAATGCCAAACCCTAAGACAGGAACAGTAACAATGGATGTTACTAAAGCTGTCTCAGAAATCAAAAATGGTAAAATCGAGTATCGTACAGATAAGGTTGGTAACATCCACGTACCAGTAGGTCGTGTATCATTTACCGAAGCACAACTCAAAGACAACGTTAAAACAATCTTTGATCAACTTATCCGTATTAAGCCAACAACCGTTAAAGGTACTTACATGAAGAACATCACAGTTTCTTCAAGTATGGCTCCTGGCATTCATTTGGATGAAGAATCCTTAAGAGCGCGCGGTTAATTAAAAGCGAAAATTTAATCGCCAAAGACAGTAGGTGCGACTCGCTTAATTTCCTACCGAGGTGTTTGAAATCAAACGATTTTAATCTCTCTTTTGTCTTTGGCAAGAGAGAGATTTTTAGTAAACGAAGGAGGCATTTCATGCAAAAAGCAATTTTAGAACGTAAGGCGGAAGCCGTACGCGAACTGACTGAAAAGCTTGGACGTGCTACTACTGTTGTTGCCTTCGACTATCCTGGTTTGACTGTAGAATCATTTACAAGACTACGTCACCAGTTAAGAGAAGCAGGCTGTGATGTCACAGTCTATAAGAACAATATTTCGAGAAGAGCATCAATCGCAGCTGGATACGGCGATTTAGCGCATACTTTAGCAGGTGCTAAAGCATTAGCTATCAGCTACTCGGATGTTGTTGCTCCCGCAAAAATCATTTTCGATTTTGCGAAGGATAACAAAGTTGTACAAATTAGTTCAGGTATTGTTGAAGGTAAAGTTGTTGACGTTAACGCAATTAACGCACTCGCTACATTACCATCAAGAGAAACCCTACTCACTATGCTTGCAGTAGGTATGCTCACTCCGGTGAGAGAATTAGCTGTTGGTCTTAATATGATCAGCAATCCACAAGAATAATTTAGGAGGAAATTTAACATGGCAAAACTTACAAAAGCAGCTTTTATTGAAGCTCTAAAAGAAATGACTTTATTAGAAATCAAGGATTTAGTTGATGGCTTAAAAGAAGAATTTGGAATCGACCCAACTGCAGTAGCAGCAGCTCCAGCAGCAGGTGCAGCAGCAGCCGCAGTCGAAGAAAAAACAGAATTCAATGTTATTCTTAAGACTTTCGGTGCTAACAAGATTGCAGTCATTAAAGTTGTTCGTGAACTTACAGGTTTAGGATTAGCAGATGCTAAGACTTTAACTGAAACAGCTGACGCAGTTATCAAAGAAAAGATTAAGAAGGAAGAAGCAGAAGCAATCAAGCAACAATTACAAGATGCTGGTGCAACTGTTGAAATTAAGTAACTTCTAAGTGAAGCGAATTTTTAACCTGAGAATTGATCTCGGGTTTTTTCGCCGTTAAAAGGGGGGCCAATGAGTCACTACTATTTAAACGATGAAAAGCTTGCGCACGATCTGAACATCCTTGATGTGAGAATCAAGGATGTTTCACTGCGTTTAAATACCGACAGCGGTGTTTTCTCTAAGAGAGGACTCGATTACGGTACAAAAGTTTTACTCGAGAATATTCAATTACCCACTTCAGTTAAAACGGTAATTGATATGGGTTCAGGGTACGGCCCAATCAGTTTATACTTAGCTAAAAAGTATCCTGAGATCTTTGTCTATGCGTATGACGTAAATGAACGTGCAGTCGCATTAACCCAAATGAATATTAAAGAAAACAGGATTGAAAACGTGGAGGCTAGTGTTAGTTTTCTGTTTGAAAATGTAAATGTCAAGGCAGATGTCGTTGTTACGAATCCACCGATTCGTGCCGGCAAACAAGTTGTTTTCGCACTTTATGAAGGTGCATATAAATCACTTAATCATCAAGGTTTACTCTATGTAGTTATTCAAAAAAAGCAAGGAGCTCCTTCAACTGTAAGTAAGCTAATCGAACTTTTTGGTAACTGCGAAACCATTGACAAAAGTGGTGGATATTGGATTCTTTTAGCGAAAAAAAACGAAAATGATTGACTATTGATACACAATGTGATAATATAATAAAATGCATAATGTTGTTTTCTTTTCATTTTTATATATATATAAACACGATTTCCAAAGACGATAGGAGTGTGGATTATGGGATATCGAAGCGTCAAATACGGCAAAAAAGCAGAGCGCAGAAATTATTCAAAAATGCGTTATGACATTGATTTGCCAGACCTCATCGAAATACAAACCAAATCATTTAAGTGGTTTATCGATGAAGGCATTAGAGAACTGATGGTTGATATTTCACCGATTGAAGGACATAACGGTGATTTAAAACTGTATTTTGAAGAACACTTTTTAGCGGAACCGAAATACGACATTCAGGAATCTAAATTAAGAGATGTCAATTACGCAAAACAACTCTCAGCCCGCGTGAAGCTAGAAAATGCTGTGACTGGCGAAGTTCGTGAAAACATTGTTCTGATGTGTGAAATTCCCTACATGACACCGTCGGGTACTTTTGTTATCAACGGTGCAGAACGTGTTGTTGTTTCACAAATTATTCGTTCAGCTGGCGCATATTTTACCAGTGAGCTTGATAAGAAGCTCAATATGGTTAAATACATGGCACAAGTCATTCCAACCCGTGGTGCTTGGATCGAGTATGAGTTAGGATCAAAGAATATTCTTTATGCTAAGCTCGACCGTTCTAAGAAGGTTCCAATGACCACAATGATGCGCGCATTAGGTTTAGGCAAGAAGAAAGACATTATGGAAGTTTTTGGTAAGTCAGCTTACTTAGAAGCAACCTTTGAAAAAGATGAAACAAAAAACAGCGATGAAGCTATCGTTGATCTATATTCGAAGTTAAGACAGGGTGAAAAAGTACCTGCTGATGCTGCGAGAGAATTTATTAGAATGCGTTTATTTGAAAGAAGACGTTATGATTTAGCATCTGTTGGACGCTATAAGTTCAATAAGAAACTTGACGTTTTAGGACGTGTTTTAGGTGCATATACAGCAACTGATATTGTTGATCCAAATACAGGTGAAGTGATTGTTGCTGAAAAGACAAAAATCACACGTGAAATCATTAACATCCTAAAAGAAAAACGTCATGCATTACGTAAAGAAATCATTTCAAAAGAAGAATCATTACAAAACGAAACTCCTGATGAAATCTTAGCAACCCGTCTACCAGACGCCGGTGATGCACTTTACACAAAAGAAAACATCATTAACTTAAGAACAGGTGAAATCCTTGTTTCTAAGAACACTGAAGTGACTGAAGAAGTTATCGCTGTTTTAAGAAGAACACGTCAGTCCTTAGATGAAAAAGTGATTAAGTACTTCTTATCAGGCGATATCTATGCACGTGAAAAAGAACGTGAAGGCGTTATCGTTGAAATGATTGAAGTTACTGTTAAAGATAAAGAAACTGAAAAGATTGTTCCTGTTAAAGTCATTGGTAATGACCAAAGAGAAACAAAAGAATACATTACTTTATCTGATATCGTAGCATCCATGAGTTACTACTTAAACCTTTATGATGGTTTAGGACAAATCGATGATATTGACCATTTAGGTAATCGTCGTTTAAGACTTATTGGTGAACTCTTAAAGAATCAATTCAGAATTGGTTTAGCAAGAGCGGAAAAGAATATTAAAGATAAGATGTCTACAACGACGTTTGCTGATGCAACACCTTCGAATATTATTAATATGACTCCACTTGCTGGTGCGATTAAGACATTTTTCGGTAGTTCACAGCTTTCACAGTTCATGGATCAAATCAACCCACTTGCAGAATTAACTCAAAAGAGAAGAGTTTCTGCTCTAGGTACTGGTGGTCTTGCAAGAGACCGTGCGGGCGTTGAAGTACGTGACGTACATAACTCCCACTACGGACGTATTTGTCCAATTGAAACACCTGAAGGTCCTTCAATTGGTCTTATTTCTTCACTTGCTACCTATGGTAAAGTTGACCAATATGGCTTTATTCAAACACCTTATCTCGCCGTGAACAAGATCAATGGAAAACATATCGTTTCCAGTGAATCACGTTATTTAACAGCAGATGAAGAATATGATGAAGTTATCGCATCTGCAGCAACTGAATTATCAGAATCTGGTGAAATCATTGCTGAAAAGGTAATTGGACGTTTTAGAGGTGAAACCTCAATGTTCGATCCTAAAGATATTACATTTATGGACGTATCGCCAAAACAGATTGTATCTGTTGCGACTTCAACGATTCCATTCCTTGAACATGACGACGCATCACGCGCCCTCATGGGAGCAAACATGCAACGCCAAGCTGTACCTCTATTAAAACCTGAATCACCTATCGTTGGTACGGGTATTGAATACCGTGCTGCAAAAGACTCAGGTGCAGTTATCGTTTCACGTATTGCAGGCTATGTCACATTTGCTGATGCAAGTAAAATCACAGTCACTGCAAAACCAGAACACAGTTTATACGTTGGAAACAATGTTCTATACGATTCATCAAAACCATTTACCTATGAAATTGCGAAAACGTTAAAAGATTATGGTATGGGTGAAAGTGAAACGTATGATCTCATTCGTTTCTTTAGATCAAACCAAGACACGTGTATCTTACAACGTCCATTAGTAACAATGGGTGAATATGTAGATGCAGGCGATATTCTTGCTGATGGTCCATCCACAGATAAAGGTGAACTTGCTTTAGGTAGAAACGTTACCGTTGCATTCATGACCTGGGAAGGTTATAACTACGAAGATGCCATCATCTTATCTGAAGATTTAGTTAAACAAGACGTTTATACATCGGTTCATATCGATGAATACGAAATCGAAACCAGAGAACTTAAAACAGGTTCAGGTAGAGAAGAAATTACACGCGAAGTTCCAAACGCGGGTCAAGATACACTCAAAAACTTAGATGAACGCGGTATTATCATTCCGGGTTCTGAAGTTAAAGAAAATGATATTCTTGTTGGTAAGATTACACCTAAAGGTGTGTTCGAACCAAGCCCATCTGAAAAACTGATTCATGCAGTTATCGGTGAAAAATCAAGAGAATATCGTGATTCATCACTCCGTGTTCCACACGGCGGTGGTGGTATTGTTCAATCCATTCAATATTTCTCCAAGAAAAATGGTGATCAACTCCCCAGTGGCGTTAACGAAGTCATTAGAGTTTATGTCGCTAAGAAACGTAAGATTTCTGAAGGTGACAAGATGGCTGGTCGTCACGGTAATAAAGGTGTTATCTCTAAGATTCTTCCAAGAGAAGATATGCCATACATGGCAGATGGTACACCTGTAGACATCATGTTAAACCCACTCGGTGTTCCATCACGTATGAACATCGGACAGATTCTTGAAATCCATTTAGGTTTAGCTGCTAAGAAATTAAATGTTAAAGTCGCAACCCCTGTCTTCGACGGTGTTTCTGATGATGACTTAAAGAGTATTTTAGCTGAATCAGGTATCGATCCAGATGGAAAAACTGTTCTATATGATGGTCGTACAGGTCAACCCTATGAAAACAGAATTTCTGTGGGTGTCATGTATATGATTAAACTATCACACATGGTTGATGATAAACTTCATGCACGTTCTGTTGGTCCATACACACTGGTTACACAACAACCAATGGGTGGTAAAGCACAAAACGGTGGGCAACGTTTCGGGGAAATGGAAGTTTGGGCACTCTACGCTTATGGTGCAGCACATACCTTGCAGGAAATGCTTACCGTTAAGTCAGATGATATGCTCGGAAGAAATAAGGTATATAGTGCGATTACACACGATAAACCTATTCCACCCGCATCCATTCCAGAATCATTCCGCGTATTAACACGTGAACTCCAAGCTCTCGGTTTATATGTTGAATTAATCGATGCTACAACCGGAGAAAATGAAGCTCAGAAATCACTTGTTGATAACAGTCCCAGCAAGTTCAAAGGAGGATTTCGTTAATGGCTAAAGAAAAATTAACGCTACATGTTGAATCCTTGAAATTATCTGAAGAAGCCTTAAAGGCCTTAAAACTTTCTGGTATTGACCAGTTAGAAGACTTCAACACCTTCAATTTAAAAGAATTGAACATGCTTCTTGGTGAAAGCTTTGAAGAAATTAAATCGATTTTACGTCGTTACCAGTTACCAAGAAATTTGGAAAACTTAAACTTAAGCGATGAAGTCATTTCAATTCTAAATGAAGCAAACATTCAAGACTTAAAAGAATTTTTAGAGTATGATCGTCATACCTTATATCATCTATTTGAAGATGATGCTATCTTAAGACAAGAAATTAATCAACTACTTGAACTTTATGGATTTGATGCTCTTAAGGAACATGTCCATGTAGCCATTGAAGATGAAGTTATTCTTGCTGAAGATGAACACGAAGAAATCGACCTTGATGAACGTATTCATCGTCATATTCAACCGATTCGTAAAGGCTATGGTTCACGCACATTTAGCCACTTAAAGATCCGTCTAGCATCTCCTGATGAAATCAGACAATGGTCATATGGTGAAGTAAAAACACACGAAACCATTAACTACAGAACATCTAAACCTGAAGAAGGTGGATTATTCTGCGAACGTATCTTTGGACCAACACGCGATTACCAATGCGCATGCGGTAAAAAACAATCAGGTAATAAAGGTCAAATCTGTCAGAAGTGCGGTATCGAAATCACTGAATCTAAAGTGAGAAGAGAACGTATGGGACATATCGAACTTGAAGCTCCTGTTGTTCATACATGGTATTTAAAGAGCTCTCCATCACGCTTAGCCATCCTTTTAGGAATTAAAGCGAAAGCTCTTGAAGAAGTTGTTTATCATGCAGCATATATCGTTACAGACCCAGGTACAGCACCTCTTTCTAAAAAGCAGATTTTAACTGAACAAGATTTCTCTGCTTTATCTGAAGAATACGGCAGCAGATTCGTTGCCCTAACAGGTGCAGAAGCTGTTAAGAAGTTACTTCAAGAACTTGACTTAGACAAAGAAGTTAAGTCGTTAAGAAGAAAACTTAAAACAAGTTCTAAACAAAAACGCGATCGCATTATCAAGAGATTAGAAGTTGTTGAAGCATTCAACAATTCTGATAACAAACCAGAATGGATGGTCATGGATGTTATTCCTGTCATTCCACCTGATTTAAGACCAATGGTTGCTCTTGATGGTGGTAGATTTGCGACAACCGATTTAAACGATTTATATCGTCGTATTTTAAACCGTAACAACCGTTTGAAAAAACAAAAAGAACAAAATGCTCCACGTCTGATTACGAAAAACGAAAAACGTATGTTACAAGAAGCTGTTGATGCACTATTTGACAATGCGAAACGTGGTAAAAAAGCTGCAGTTGAACGTAACAGACACTTAAAATCATTATCCGATATGCTTCGCGGTAAACAAGGTCGTTTTAGACAAAACTTACTTGGTAAACGTGTTGACTATTCAGGACGTTCAGTTATTATCGTTGGTCCAGACTTAGAGATGTACCAATGTGGTATTCCTAGAGAAATGGCGATCATTCTATTCAAGCCATTCGTCTTAAGAGAACTTCAAAAACTTCAAGGTAATGATGCGAACGCGAAGAAAAATGCGAACGCTAAATACGATAAGATGGATGATGATGTTTGGGCAGCTCTAGAAAAGGTTGTAAGAGAACATCCCGTTCTATTAAACCGTGCGCCTACACTTCACCGCTTAGGTATTCAAGCATTTGAACCTAAATTAATTGATGGTAAAGCGATCCGCCTTCACCCACTCGTAACACCTGCGTTTAACGCGGACTTCGACGGTGACCAAATGGCTGTTCACGTACCACTATCTAATGAAGCACAGGCAGAAGCTCGTCTTCTCATGCTTGCTTCAAATAACATTCTTAACCCTAAAGATGGTAAACCTGTTGTTACACCATCACAGGACATGGTTCTTGGAAACTACTATCTAACGATTGAAGAAAAACTTGAACGTTCATTTGTCGGTTATCGTGCAGCAGAACGCCAAGCAGAACACAATTTCAAGAATCGTAATGAAGGTCATTATTATTGGAATTATGATGAAGCATATCTTGCTTATCAATCTGATGAAATTGGATTACATACACGTATCATCGTTGATCCTAAATCGATCAATCAAAGATTTACTGATGATCAAAAGAATAAGTACTTAGTGACAACACTTGGTAAACTTACATTCAACCGTATTCTTCCACCATCATTCCCTTATTTAAATGAACCAACATTAGAAAACCTTGAACAAAAGACACCTGATAAGTACTTTATCACGAAAGGTATTAATCCAAAAGATGTTTTACCAAACATCCCTGTACCATCTCCTTTTAAGAAGAAATTCTTATCACAAATCATTGCTCAAGTCTTTAAAGAACTTCAAATTTCAGAAACATCGAAGATGCTTGACCGCTTAAAAGATTTAGGATTCAAGTATTCGACAGTTGCAGGTATTACCGTATCATTTGCTGATATTAACGTTTATTCGAAGAAAGAAGAACGTCTTGCACAAGCGAATAAATCAATCGAAGAAATCGGAGATCTCTTTGATCAAGGATGGTTAACGGACTCTGAACGTCGTGACTTAGTCATTAAGGAATGGCAAGATACCAGAGACGACATCCAAAAAGGCTTGATGGAAGAATTCGATTCTGATAACAATATCTATATGATGTCAGATTCTGGTGCTAGAG
>JAEWVV010000006.1 GCA_023458995.1 Bacillota bacterium | reverse complement strand
AGACCACGTTCTTTTGCAAGTGCACGTAGTTCAGCAACAGTCATTGCCTCAAGTTCTTCTGCAGTTAATGTTGTAGAAACAACTTCTTCGACTGCTTCTTCAACAACTTCAGGAGCAACAGCCTCTTCGACAACAGCTTCTTTAGTTCTAGCAGGTCTTTCGGGTCTTTCAGTCTTTTCGCGTCTTGGAGCTGATGTGATAGGTTCATCTTCAAACTTTTCAACAACGCCACCTTGAGCTTCGATAACTGCATTACCCATAACCCATGCTATTAATTTAACAGCACGGATTGCATCATCGTTTGCTGGGATGATGTAATCAACGTCATCTGGATCACAGTTTGTATCAACGATACCAAATACTTTGATACCTAATTTGCGTGCTTCATGAATAGCGTTAATTTCTTTACGTGGATCAACGATGAAGATTGCTTCTGGAACTTTCTTCATTTCTTTGATTCCGCCTAGGAATTTTTCGAGTCTTTCTCTTTCATGCTTTAATTGTTGTACTTCTTTTTTAGGAAGTTTTTCAAAGATACCATCTGTTTCCATCTTGTAGAGATCTTGTAATCTCTTAATTCTTCTACGAATGGTCTTGAAGTTTGTTAATGTTCCGCCTAACCATCTTTGGTCAACATAGTATTGACCTGTACGGAGCGCTTCTTCTTTAACTGCTTCCTGAGCTTGTTTCTTAGTACCGATAAATAGTACTTTACCGCCCTCTTGAACGATATTGAAAAGTGCTTGATAAGCCTTTTCGATTTCTTCAGCTGTTTTCTTCAAGTCAATGATATAGATACCATTTCTTGCAGTGAAGATGTAGGGTGCCATTTTAGGATTCCAACGACGTGTTGCGTGTCCAAAATGTACGCCTGATTCCAATAATTGTTTCATTGAAACGACTGCCATGTTTAAATTCTCCTTTTCGTTTTTCTTCTGCATCACTATGTATCTGCCACCCAACGGGCACTTGACAGACCAAACATGATACATGCTTATTTTCATAGCCTTACTAAATATAACATATTTACGTGCCTTTTGCAAGACAATGCACGCTAAAAATCAAGAAATAATGTCAATTTTAATGATTTTAGTGACCACTACTGCCGAATCCACCCATACGCATTTCTTGTTTAGCTTCATCATCTGATGTTTTAAGATAGGGCATAAAGACACCTTGAGCAATACGTTCACCTTGCTTAATTGTAACTACCTGATCCGTGATATTGAGTAGCGGAATCATGATATGACCTTCATTATCTTTGTTTCCATAGTAGTCTGCATCGATGATACCAACTGAATTTGACATCATTAACCCTCTTTTAATTGAAAGGGATGAACGGGGGAAAATAAAGAGTGCTTCATCTTGTGGCATGTATGCTTTTATGCCTGTAGGTACTAAAACAATTTTCTTGGGTTCAATTACGACTTCTTTGACTGCAGATAGATCATAACCTGCAGAACCAGATGTTGCACGTGATGGAAGTGTTGGATTAAGATGGGCAAATGTAGATACGATTTCAAATTTTCTCATGAATATGGTTCTCCTTAAGCATGTTTAATAGTATATTTTCTCGAATCAGTACTGTCTTTAAACCTTTTTGTTGATGTTTTTCATCTCTGATGACTGTTTGATTATGATTGATAGCATCCTCTATTTTAATCCATCTTGGCTCTAGACCATGAAGTATTTCTCTATCAATTAGATGCTGGTCCCCATTTTCGATAATCGAGACGTTATAATAATAAGATGTTTGAAGATAGATATTATTTGATTCATTAATCCCATAACGAATCTCTTCTGTTTCTCCAAGTGACTCAATGATATTTATCTTTCTAGCACCAACTTCTTCATAGAGTTCTCTTTTTAGTGCACCTTCATGTGTCTCATGTGCTTTAATGCCACCACCAGGAAAGGTGTAATCATTAAAAAGATGTGAATAAACCATTAATACATTTTTTTCTTCATTCATGATGACTGCTCTCACCGTTTCTCTTTTTTTTGTGTAAACGGTGTTATGTAAGCCATCTTCTATGATTCTTTGTCCAATTTTCATTTAGATTTCACCATACGTGGATGTGTTTTTTTGTATATTTCTTTGGTTTGTTCACTTGAAACATGTGTATAGATCTGTGTACTTTTTAAGTGTTCATGTCCTAAAAGTTCTTGAACTACCCTTAAGTCAGCACCATGATTTAAAAGTGTTGTAGCAAACGCGTGTCTAAGCATATGTGGGTGAAGCTTATAGGTTTCACCTGATTTTTTAATGATATCTTTAATGATCAGTTGAAGTCCTCTAACGGTTAGTGGTGTTCCTTTATAATTGATAAACACCATGTGCGTTTCGATTTCATGACCTTTCGTTAAAAGAATCGGTCTTGTGTATGTTAGATAATGTTTTAAATCATTAATTAAATTTTGATGAAGTGGAACATAGCGGTCCTTAGATCCTTTTCCATGAATTAGAATTTGTTCACGGTCTAATTGAATATCTCTAATCGACATTTCAACAAGTTCGCTTGCTCTAAGTCCACAACTAAAAAGTAAGTCGAGTAATACATAATTTCTAAAACCTAGAGGTTTCATCTTATCAATCGATTTAAAAAGAAAATCAATTTCATCATCTTGAATGATTGAAGGAAGTTTTTTAGGAATTTTAGGTGTTTCTAGTGTTTGAAATATGTTTATATCAATTAATTTTTGATTCATTAAATATTCGTAAAAAACTCGAAGAGAAGATATCTTTCGTGCAATGGATGTTCTGGCATACTTTTCGCTATCGAGATAGCTTAAGTAATGTCTTCCTAAACGTTCTCTTGTCACACCTAAAAGATCTTCAGCAAGTTCTTCTCTCGTAATAAAATCTGAGAAATCCTTTACATCGCGAAGATAATTTAAAACAGTATTGGACGCATAGTTTTTTTCGACCGATAAATAGGTCTTAAATGATTCCAATAGGTTCAATTGCTTCCTCCATGTATGATTTAAGTGCATGTTTAGCACGTTCTACATATAACTCTTTACGTGATTTCTTTTTATGAGACATTTCAAGAGGTGGAATTAATCCCCAATTTGCGTTCATCGGAACAAATGATGCATTCTCATGGGATATGTAGTTTGCCATAGCCCCCATCATTGTTTCTTTTGGTAGTGGTTTAAGTACTTTGTTTTTAATGAGACTAGCAACTTGAATTGCTACATTCAAACCTGAAGCTGCACTTTCTACATAGCCTTCAACACCACTGATTTGACCCGCAAAAAAGATATTGGGATATTCCTTTGATTGAAAACTGTTATTTAATAATTTAGGACTTTCTAAGTATGTGTTTCTATGCATCACACCATAACGGAGAATCTCTGCATTTTCAAGTCCTGGAATCATCCGGATGACTCTCTTTTGTTCATCCCATGTGAGATGTGTTTGGAATCCAACAATATTATACATACGCTTTGATGCATCATCTTGTCTAAGTTGTACAACTGCATAAGGTCTCTTCTTTCCTTCTTGACCAAGACCAACAGGTTTCATTGGCCCATAAAGTAAAGTATCTTTTCCTCTTAACGCCATTTCTTCAAAGGGCATACATCCTTCAAAAACATTATGTTCAAAACCTTTGATTTCAACTTTCTTTGAAGAAATAACAGCATCATAAAACGCATTATATTCTTCTTCAGTCATTGGACAGTTGATATATGCAGCTTCTCCTTTATCATAACGACTCTTTAGATAAGCGATATCCATATTGATCGATTTCGCATCAATAATAGGTGCAATCGCATCAAAGAAATGAAGATGATCAAGATGGAAAAGTTCTTGAATGGATTTAGATAGGTCATCAGAAGCTAGTGGACCAGCAGCAATAATTGTCAGCTCATCAGGATGAATCTCTTTGACTTCTTCTGAAATGACTTCAATCAATGGATGATTTCTAATTTTATCTTCAATATAAGATGAAAAAAGAATGCGATCAACTGCTAGACTTGATCCAGCAGGTACTTGAGATAGCTCAGCAGATTTCATAATGAGTGAACCAAATGCACGCATTTCTTCTTTTAATAAACCAACTGCATTATGAATATCATTTGATCTTAATGAATTTGAACAGACAAGTTCAGCAAAATGCCCGCTCGTGTGTGCAGGTGTCATTTTTGTGGGTCTCATCTCATAGAGTTTAACTTTGATACCTTGATTTGCGAGATAGAATGCAGCTTCACTGCCTGCTAGACCCGCACCAACGATTTTTACCATTTTATCACCAGTTTTATGATATCACATTTGATGTGATTTCTTATAAGAAAAAAGCGTATCGCTACGCTTTGATTTCATTTTTATAAAGGGTATATCTTTCAAAAAATGGAATGAGTTTTTTATGAATATCTTTAACAACCATAAAGATAATAATGCTATTGAAAGGAATTAAAACCATTCTTAAGATAAACCAGGCAAATGTTGTTTCTCTTGGCCAGTAATAGAGCATCGCAAGTGTATTCGATGTACTCACAAGTAAATAAGTAATAGGAACTACAATAGCAAGTGCATACACATTAAACTTTTTATGTAAGAATAAACCAGGAATCACACCCCATAAAATCGGTGCGATGATGAAGAACGGTAAATAAGTTCCACCTGTCATAAATAATCCTGCAGCATCACCAACAAACCCCATAATCCCTCCATAAAGAGGACCTAACACGATACCACCGATAATAATAGGAATCGCATAAAAGGGTAATCCAAAGTTTTCAAGACCTAAAATAAGCTTGAAAAAGGCATCGATTACAACACTGATTGCAGTCAGTGAAGCACCTAGAACTAGTTTTTGAATCTGTACATTGTTTTTCATGAAAAAAGACCTCCTATATTTGAGGTCCACCATAATCGCTTACAGCGGACGCATTAGAAAACCGCCACTTTCGTGTTCGTTCTAGCCCGACATCCCATGGATAGACACTTAACGCTTTCTAATTACTCTGCAAGTTCATTATACATGAAAGACTCTCTATATCAAAATAAAAAGATGAAGTTCTCATAAACTGAAAACTTCATCTTGATTAAGAATAGTACAAAACTAGGCTTGAGGTAAGTCCTTTAATGTAGGATACGAACCTGTAGTAAACTGCCAGTATGTTGTATTAAAACTATAAATATTTGTTTGTAGTTGCGCAAGTGTTCGAGATGACCCGTTTTTAGATGCTGTTCCGATTGATTGATTCACGTTATTTAGTGTATGTGTCATTGTGTTTAATCTAAAACCGTTACTTATGGTTGTCGTAGACCCCACGACACCACCTAATGTATTTGTTCCACCTGAAGGTGTAGAGTTACCCGTGACATAACTGTTTGCGCTTAAGTTTCCAGCTGCAAAAACATAGGATATTGAACCACCGGAACGCTGACCGATTAGTCCACCACTAATAATGATGCGATATGAATTGGTATTACGCATGCTTGATGCCTCAGTTGTTATATTTCCACTTGCATAACTGTATGAAACGTTTCCTGAAGCATTTGATCCAACTAATCCTCCACCATATGTATATGCAATTCTTTGAGTTCCACTTGTTGCATTTGATTGAACTGAACGTACGATAACTGTACCTGTTGCATATGTATTTGTTAATGTAGCGGCATTGTATCCGATGAGTCCACCACCATATGAGTAGGTGTAGCTACTACTCTTCGTGTTTGCATAAACATTAACTTCACCTAAAGCATAACTCCGTGTGACACTTCCTGTATTATAACCAACGAATCCTCCTCCATAAGCATATGAACGTCTATTGGATGAGTTTGAGGTAGAAACTAAATTTGAATAAGCGAATGACTCAACATCAATATCTGCAAATGATGTTGTGATGGTTTGGCTGTTTGATCCAACCAGTCCACCTGCATGAGTTCTCGATGCACCGTTTGTATTTCCTGAGTATGTACCTGCTGCATTTGATAATGCAGTCACTTTTTTAGTTGATAATACATAACTATATGTAATGGTACCTGAAGATAAACCGACCAACCCTCCTGCATATGTTGCTGATTGACCTGTAGTACCTGTACCAGTAACATCTGATGTTGCAGATGCACTACCGAGTGAATGTACGGTATTTAATGCTGCTGTACTTTCTCCAGCAAAACCACCTGCATAAGCAGTTGCTGAACCTGTAGTAGCCGTCGCATTTCCATTTGCTTCACCACTTGAGTAAGATGATGTAATCTCGGATACGGAATAGCCAACAAATCCTCCACTATATGCTATGGATGCACCCGATGTTGTTGTTGATGTTGCATTGACTGTAGGTGACGTATTTAAACCTTGTCTTGCTTCACTTGTTGTCATTCTTACACCTGTTGATGTCGAATGAGATACAAGTCCTCCACTATATGAGGTTGCTGTACCAGACGATGTATTTTGTGAGGTTGCTTCAGTATTACCTAAAGCATAAGACATACTGACAAGTCCTTGATGTAATCCAATAAGTCCACCAGATCCAGCAAGTGCAGCACTTGAACTTCTTGAAGTAGCTGATGTCGTAACACTACCTGTTGCATAACTCGATGTTATTTCTGATCCTGTTCCATTCGTATAAGCTACTAACCCACCTGCATAAGATGTTGCAGAACCTGTTGCTTGATGATTAGATATTGCTGATACTGAACCTGTAGCATATGTATTTGCTAATGTTGATGATTGAAGATTTCCAACTAAGCCACCTGCATGACTTGTTAAATTTCCTGATGTGGTATTGCTTGTTTCAATGGATACATTACCCGTTGCATAACTATCAGATAGACTGTTATTCGATTCAAGGTGACCAATAAGTCCTCCAGCAGTTGGCGAATTGCTTCCTCCAATACGATTAGAAGTCACATTCACATTTCCTGTTGCGTAAACATCACTGATTGCTGGTGCATTTGCTCTGACAACACCAATTAAACCTCCAATATTAGCAAGTGCTGGTGCAGTGTTTGTTC
>JAEWVV010000005.1 GCA_023458995.1 Bacillota bacterium | reverse complement strand
CATCCACGCTAAAAGGAAAGATAAAAGATAACCAACCGGTCCTACGATTAACGCAAATTTAAGCGTATTCGATAAGACGAATTGCATAAATACGGTATCCATCGTAATCAGTTCGATATAGTTTGTAATTCCAGTAAATGTTGGTGCTTGAATCGCATTAAAATAGGTAAACGATAAGAAGACTGCTGCTAGAACTGGAATGACAACGAAAACGAAGAATAACGTCCAATAGGGCACGAGAAACCATGCCGGTCGATTCATTTTATGAAGCATGGTCCACCTCCGTTAGCCAATTGTCAATGGTATAAATGGAAGGTACAGGATATGTATCTCCTTGATAATAACCAAACTCAGCCATCTTATACAAGATTTCACGATTTGAAATACGCACGGCTTCATCAAGTGCAATTCGTGCATTCGTACCATCAAAAACGATCTTTGTCCAAGCGTTTGATATTTCACGTTCAACCATGTAAGCACCTGGAATACGTGAAGCTTCTAAACCATATTCCCATTGTTTTAAAACGATATCTTTATATTCAGAAGGCATTGAAATCGTCTTAAATGCATCAAGATTTGCTGTATTCCAAAAATAGGTCTGTCCGTATGTTGATTGTAAGAGGAATGCGAAGTTACTTTGTACTTCGGTTGACATCCACCATTTGAGGAAATCCCAAGATTCTAAAGGATATTCGGTTGTACTCATGATCATCGATGATTGAGCACCCACTGTTGAATATCTAATAATTTCATCTTTTTCAGCATCATAAACACCAGGATGAAGGTCCATTTCCCATAAGCCATCAAGTTCTGCTGCTGCATTTTCCAATAGAATATAAGTTGATAAATCAGAAATACCAATCGGTAATGTTCCATATCTAAAGTGATTATAGAATGATGCAACATACTTCGGTAAATTATAGAGTGTGAAAAGATCACTCATCAGTTGAATACCTTCAAGTGTTTCTTCACTATTAATCGCTGTTTGCATACCATTTTCTGTGTAGAGATCTCCACCGAACTGGTAGATAAAAGGCATGGTAGCAACAAACGGCTTTAATCCAGAATATTGAGCTAGTGGTACGAAATAGTTCATACCATAGCTCTGGAGAAGCGGTAAGATCTTAATGATTTCATCCCATGTTTGTGGGATCTCAGTAATACCAATCGATGATAAGATATCTTTTCTGTAATAGGTTACCCAGAAGTTTTGTGTCTCAGGTAGCCCGTAAACACCATTTTCAAAGGCATAAGGAATCATCGCACCTTTAGTAAAATGTTTAACGAGATCTTCATATCCTTCAAACTGTCTTAAATCAAGCGCTGCATCTCTAACTGCAAAGTCATAAGGAATCCAGTGGTTAACACCAACTGCAACATCTGGTGCTTGTCCTGATGCATTTGCTAAAATTAGTTTATTTTGATCAGGCATTTGAGATACAGTAATTCTTAAATCCGAATTATACTGTTGATCGATTAATGCTTGCATGATTTCAATATATTGACGTGGATGATTGACCCATACAGTGAGTTCATTCTTTTGTCGTGTGCTTGCACTATAAGGATTATTAATAAACGATAAAACAAGTCGTTTTGTTCCTTCAAAAAGACTAACGAATACATTTGCATATGGTTTACTTAATTTGACATCACCATGAATAACCATACGTTCAATCTCAAGATTAGATCGCATTAAGCGCTGCATTAAGTTTCCTAAAATTTGGTTAACTGATGAATCCCCATCAGAAAACTGCACCATGAGTGATGGTAGCTTATTGATTTGATCTGCGATTTTATCTAATCTTGTAGCTGCAACCTTCAAGTTTCCAATTTCTGAAGGTTCATTTGAATCTGTTAAGGTAAGTATTTTTTCATAGTTTGTTCTAAGTAATGATGCCCATTCACGAATATCAGAAGCTGCGTTTGGGAAATAGAGTTCAATATCCCAGTCACGATAACGATCAGTTCCACCACTTGTATAACGTTTAACGTTTAATGCGAGTGTTTGAATACGGTTCATCACGTATTGCACAACTTCAATCGTTTCTCTATATGGGTAAATGATTGCTTCTAAAGTAATCGTATGTTTCCCTTCAGATAGATAAATCTTATAGGGTTCATTTGAATCATCTACTAACGTACGGTTTAAAAAACGTGTTGTATAAGGAAATGCATAACTTTCTAAATCTTCAAAAGGAACTAAGCCATCAATCATGATTTTTCTAAAAACTGGCATATCTTTAATCATATACTGTCTATATTTAAACGATAAATGATAATATCCAGATTCTTTAACATCTATTTCATATGAGATTGCTTGACCACTATTTTGCCATGAATCACCAAAAATCGTGTTTAATCTTAAAAACTGAGTATCATAATATAAATTAGATGGATCTTGTTCTGTTCTTAAACGAATGGATGGGTCATTTCGATCTTTTAATTCACGTGCGGATAAAACGATTTTTTCGTCAATCACTTCGTGGTTACCCATTTGATTTAAATAATTCTCATAAGATGGAATTTCTTCTTCATTAATAAAATAAACTTGACCTATAAGAAGTTCTTGATTCACAAAATGAATAGCTATTTCATCACCTGGTTCTACATAGAATTGAAACAACCCTGGATGCATACCACGGTAATCATTAATCTTATGAGTTCGCCATTCATAAACCTTATTTGAACTTGGCTGTATTTCATTTTGATAACGGTCTAACTTAAATTCAGTTGATTCTAAAACCCATTTTGATGGGATGACAATCGTTTGAGATTCATAAAATGGAGCATCACCATTTATCGTAATCATGATTTGTGCTTGATCAATGGAGCTTTCAATATCAAAAATATCAACAGCTAAATAAACAAGCCCCGATGTTGATAAAGGATTCGTGAATTTAATGTTTTGATTTTTGCTTAATAAATGAATATCTTGATCAATACCTGTATAACTTTGATAT
>JAEWVV010000004.1 GCA_023458995.1 Bacillota bacterium | reverse complement strand
TGCAGTAGATGTAATGGTATACTCGGTAACTCCAGTCCATTTTGCATATAACGTTTGATTCCCAAAAGTTGTTGGATTTATTATTGTAAGAGGTGTACCTAGGAGCATTGGATTATCATACCAGCCATCAAAGACTTTACCTGCCCAAACGGGTTCATCAAGAAAAACTATTTCTCCGTATGTATAAACACTTTGTGCTTTGTATAAGAATGTGCCCCCGTTTGTTTGATAGTTGATTCGATAACTTCCTCTGCTCCACATCGCGTATAAATCATGGTTTTCAGTCATCGTGATGATATCATTTGGGGCATAACCTATTCCGCTTCCATCAGCTTTTGTATTCCATCCAATAAAGATATGTCCATCTTTTTGGAACATAGAATTACTGACACTAATCTTATCGACAAATGAGTAATTCGATGTTTGGTTAAGTCCATTATTTGAATTATAAGTTAATGTATATAGATCAGATGTAGCATATCTGATTTCATCAATAGATGCATTATACGTAATTGCTTTTGTTTTATCATCAGCAAAGAAAATTTTATTAACATCTTCATGTGTATTACCACTTGTGGTGTAACCTGTTGTTAACTGTGCTTCTTGTCCACCCCATAAGCCAATTTGTGCATATGTTTTAATCCCATTATCTTCTGTATAGAGTTTATCTAATATCTTAAATGTGTTTAATGATTCTGTAGAATAACTCATGTTCGTGGATATATAACTGTTTGTAGCAAAATCATAAGCTATATTATCCGTGATAATCGGTGCTCCTGCAATGGAAACAACCGATGAACCATAAGAAACGTTATCTGTCGAAATCGCTGCACCACCAACACCTAAAGTATTTACACCTGAATTGTTATATGTCGCATCCAGTAAGTAGTTATCTTTAATAATTCCACCGTAAATATTCGCCTTTGCAGGATTTGAACTACTTGCACCAAATAGATAGATTGCTGCTCCATAAAAGCGTGAACTATTTCCAACAATTTGTCCATCATAAAGATTAAACGTTCCACCAGAGGTGATGCCAACAGCACCACTTCGTTCTAGTTTACTACCCCATTTTGATAAAGCAGTTACAGAGTTACCACTGATTGTTCCACCATAGAAGTTTACTGTTCCTGCAGATGAACCAATGAGAAATGCTGATCCACCACCTAAATAGGCAAAATTAGTACCAAGGTCGTTTCTTGTTAAGGCATATTTATGACCACCAGTAATAATACCACCCGATATAACGCCATCACCAACATCACTAAAATCATAATAACGTTGAAAGAGTTTATTGCTATATGCTGGATCATTCCATTGCTTATCTTGAGTAGATGTTGGCTCTACTTCTTTGATTTTGTAACTGTGTACTTTATTCTCTGTGTTACAGTCGTAAATATTAAGGGTGCCTCCTGATACTCTAAAAATACTGTATTCAGAATAAGGTGCTCCTCTTAAAATGTTTCCATTTAAGTCAATATTGTATGTTCCGCTAGAAATGGAAATATTTTGAGTCAATGTCACATCACCATTAAGATAATAATTCCCTGCAGCAAGTGCTCCTCCTGAACTTGGAAGTGGTGTCCATCCCGTATGGTCACCATCACAATTGCCATCAACAATCGCTGCGTGAAGATTTGTTTTTGTCGATAGGAACATCCCTAGAAAAAAGACGAAGAGTGCAACTAAAACAAATTTTTTCATGTGCGGATTTTTCATTATTATTTTCATATTATTACCTCCGATTTGATTCAAGGCGGTACTTGCAGTACCCGCACTTAATGTTTTCAGTAAAGTCAGCATACTTGCAATATGCACACAGATTCACAACAAGTAAGCTGCCTTCCTTAGGTGCGAAAAAAGAGCAACTATCCAGTTCTTGAATCCTGATTGATTCGACTCTTTTTTCTAGTTCTTCAGTGTGATCAATCTTCATGTTATGACCTCCAAAACCCTAATTTTTCATCATGTATAGTATAATCTTTGATTAAAAATAATCGTGAAGAGTTGGATGAAATGTCGGTTATTTTTCATCAAAAGACAAAAAAATCTCTACTTAAGAAAATAGAGATTTTTGCTTAATATTTTCGTAATATTGTTAGATTTAGAGAATAGGTAAGATGATATGCGTGAAAAACTCGTGGTTATTCTGTTTGAAATTCAACATTCCGTTAGATTTTTCGATGATTGTTTTTACACTGACCAAACCAGTTCCTCCGCCTACTTTTGTAGTGATGGGTAATCCATTTTCAAATTGCACATAATCTTTTACACTATTTCTGAATTCTAGCAATATACTATCGTTTTGAATGATCGATGTGTAATAAATATGCTTAGTTGTGAAGTCACATTTCATACATGCAGTTAGAGCATTTTCTAAGATGTTGGATAGAACAATTCCGATATCAGGCAATCGATTTGAAAGCATGACATCTGCTTCAGAATGCACAATAAAATCAATATTGGCGTTTCGTGCTCTTCGCTCATAAATTCTAAAAACTGCGTTTGCTGTTGGATTTTTTGAGAAATCTTTAATGACGTTATCTTTAAGATGATCATCATAAAGTTTTAAATAATCTTTAGCTCCTTCAATATCATTAGTATTTAAAAACTCTCGTAAAATTGAGTTATGATGTCTGATATCATGTCTAGTTTGTTTGGCTGAAACAACAATACTTTCGTAAGAATCAATTTCACTTTTGAGTAAATCTTCATTTGCTTTTCTTTTAATATTTTCTTCCCTGAGTTGAAACTTAACGCGTAAACTCTTTAAAGAAATAATGATAGCTGCATAGGATAGAACAGTAATTAGTGTTAAGATGTAGAAATAATTGATATTCTCGTTCATCGATGTTTCAATATCACTTAATGACATTAATATATAAAGATAGTTAATTAATATACCCGTCGTGGGTAGTAAAAAGGCAGCCCAGTTTTCTGAAACCTCGAGATAAAGTGGACGTATTATTTTTTTAAAGAATAAAATCGTAAGTATAAATAAAGCGATACGGATAAGTGTCACTGCATATTCTGGATCTGGGAATAAATCAGCAAGAAAATAACTACCTATAACGATAATTGCATAGACGTTTAGGACAGTGACACAGTTAAATAACCATTGTAGAAGTTTATCTTTATAGAGTAGCTTAAAACCTAAGATGATGATCAAATAAGCAGTGAGTGAATAATACAAAACACCTGTATAATTCTTATTAAGGTAAAAAAAGGTGCATATGAGTAAATCAAAGACCGTGATAATGGATGTCACTAGGATGTGTTGTTTGGTCTTAAGTACTGTCTTTGATAAGACAGGTAATAAAATAAGTAAACAAATGGTTGTTGTACTACCACGAAGAATATCAGGAAGAATATTCATTTTTCATTACTTCCTTCCATTAAACATGTAATTAAAATAAGTCTGCTTAACCATTGAAAAGGTGCGTCTTGGAATTGGTATGGTCTTCCCATTCTTTAAGATGATTCGCTCACTTTCAATCGTTTTGATTGAATGTTGATTGACGATAAATCCTTTATAGGGTGTAATAAACTGTCCTGGTGATATATCTTCTAAAGTTTGAAAAAGTTCTAATAATGTTTGTACAGTTTCTATGGTTGTTCCATCGAGTAAAATGACCATTTGACGATGAGCATCTGCTTCGATATAACTAACAGTGTTTTTATTAAGTGTATAGATTGCACCTTTAGGACATTTTAGATACACCAGTTTTGTGAGTTTATCATCCATTTGATGTATTGCACGATCCATCGCTCGATGAAATTGAGTTTCAGTAAATGGTTTTAATAAATAGTGAACAGCATGAACTTCAAATGCATCGATTGCAAACTCATTTGAGGTTGTAAGAAAGATAATTTCTGTTTTATCTCCGCGATATCTAATCTCTCTTGCTGCTTCAGTGCCAAGCATTCCAGGCATACATATATCAAGTAACACGAGGTCAAAGATATTCTTTTCATGTGCATCTAAAAAATTAAACACTTTATCAAATGTTTCAATTTCTACGGATATTTGTTGTGATTTAAAATATTCAATTGTGGCTTTATTGATGATATCTAGTTGCTCTTGTAGATCATCACAAATTGCTAATCTCATTATTCACCTTTGATTATGTGTGTGTTTATCTATATTATACAACATATAAGTTAAGAAAATTCTTGACACTGCCTTTCATTAATTACTTTAAATTCTTATGTAAAGTATTCTCTAAATATGCTGTGTTATTGAAAAACTAACGATTGATTGATAGTTTACTCTTTTTATTTTCATATAATTTGTTGCAATTTGTTGTTTGTTTAATTGTTAAATCTTTGATTCTATACGTCTTCACTTTTTTAAAGATATTGGTATATGTAACCTCATGGCCTGATACATTATGCATCAGACCATGGATTTAGCATTCTTTTTATAGTTTTCTAGTTCATTCTCTACCATCTTTATGTATTCATCTCTATTCGCTTCCCATAATTCAGTGATATTACCAAATGGATCTTTAAACGTAGCAAACATACCATATCCATAATCTTTGACATCGGATATGATTTCGATACCATCTTTCTTTAAATGGTTAACAATATCTTTAATATCATCAACCCTAAAATTGATATAGGGCATGGGATTATCAGGATTTCTTTTGAATGTTAGTACCATAAGTTGTTCTCCAGATAGAAAACCACTTCCATATGCAGAGAAATCTAATTGAAGATATTTTTCATAGAAATCAAAAATTTGTTTAGTATCTCCCTCAAAGTGAATAAACACACCGCCAATACCAATAGCTTTTCCCATAAATCGGCCTTTCTATCTATTTGATGGTTTTATTTTCACTATAAAAGCATGTTATTGTTCAGTTTTGATTCCTAGTATTCGATAATACAGTGCCATGACTGGACTAATCGTGAATGTTAAAACTAAACTTCCAATATTAACTGCACCAAATGTTTGATCATAGGGATAGCTTGAAAAGTAACCAATAAGTAATCCAGTTGAAATACCGATAAACTCAATTACAAGTCTTACATAAGTGATTTTCTTAGCTTTCGTAATTTTTACAAACATTAGCATGAGTTCATCAAATACATAAGCCGTAAATGTCGATTTTACAAAGAGTGTTAATCCTAAGGGAAGAATGAGTAATCCAACTGCGAAAAATGCGATTTGAAAGACTAATTGTTCTGCTACACGATCACGAAAGATGAGTAAATTCCAAAAGTCAATGAATATTGCTACTCCAAAGACAGGTACTAACATTGCGATATACTTCCATTTTTTGCGGTAGAGCAAGACAATCATCATTACAGTGAGTGCCATCACAAATGATAACATTCCCATTGTGATCCATGATATTCCTTTTACATGATGAAAAAGTTGATATGCATTAATATATACGGTATCCCAAGCACCTGTACCTAGGGTTGAAGCTTTTAACAAGTTAATCGAAAAACCTAATACTAAGAACCCTAATAAATAGGTAATAATGTTCATTCTTTTTTCATAAATCCATGATGCTACTATTTTCATGTCTATTTCTCCTGCTTTCTTATGCTGCTCTTTAATATTTACATAAATTTCATTTTTAATTTATATACTGAATTTGATAAACACTATCAGTTTCAGTTTTTAAGTTGAGATTTTACTTAATTTTACCATATTACGATCTTTTTACATTAGGCTAAATATAATACTCAAATGATCTCAAAA
>JAEWVV010000003.1 GCA_023458995.1 Bacillota bacterium | reverse complement strand
TATAAGAAGTTCCGATTAATCCAACTTTCTTCAAACTTTGATTTTGAACTGCTTGATATGTTTCTTTAACGATATGAATCAAAGGAAGTCCAACTTCTTTTTCCACAAAGTCAGCTACGATATGGACTGTATTCGCGCATAAAATAAGTCCTTTTGCGCCAATAAGTTTTAGTTTTAATCCTTCTTCAACCAAACGATTTTTAATTAAATCCCATCTGTCTTTTATTAATAATTCTTCGATTTCATCGTAATCAAAAGAATACATCACAAGTTCTGCAGAATGTGATTTTTTTAGTTTTTTATTAATTTCTTGATTAATAATTTGATAATACACTTGCGTTGATTCGTAACTCATACCACCTAAAATACCGAGCTTATACATTTGACACCTCATTTTTCATGTGTTTAATCCAAGACATAACTCTTTGACTCAAATCACTTTTTGCATGTTGTTTAATACGATCAAATGGGAGATGATTTGGATTTGTTTCTATGATTATATCAATACCTTCATTAAGGTATTTATTATTATCACCTATAGCTTGTCCAACAACTGCTATGATCTTAATCTTACCTTTGTATCTTCTTGCCATACCAATGACTGTTTTCCCTTGAAGTGATTGTTCATCAAGTGAACCCTCGCCTAAAATCAAATAATCATAATCCTTAATCGTATCTTCCAGATGAATGATATCCATCATCTCCTGAATACCAGACTTAATTTTAGCATTTAAGAGTGACACAAGTCCAAACGATAATCCTCCTGCTGCACCTGTACCTTTTATACTTGAATCATCACGGACAACCGCTTCACTCATGAGTTTAGCAAAATGAATCATTCCCTTTTCCATGGTTTCAATCATTTCTGGTGTAGCACCTTTTTGTGGACCATAGATTTTTGTTGCTCCATTATGACCAAATAATTGATTTGAAACATCTGTCATCGCAATCCATTCAACATCCCTAACCCTTGGATCTAAATCACTTAAGTCAACTGATTTGATATTTAATAATGTATTTCCTGTTGGAATAAACGAATTATCATCTTGATCATAAAAAATAACACCAAGTGCATGCATCATTCCAGCACCACCATCATTTGTGGCACTTCCCCCACAACCAACAACAATTCTCTTTACATGATGATCTAAAGATTTTTTCATCAGTTCACCAACACCAAATGTTGTCGTAAGTTCAGGATTTAAATGATTATCTTTTAAATGATATCCAGCGACTAAAGCCATTTCGATATATACTGTCTTTTCGTCGTTTGTTAAATAAAATGGTGCTTTAATTGGATCAAACCAAGCATCGTGTACTTCATATTCAATAAAACGACCACCAATATATTTTGAGATAGAACTGAGCATGCCTTCGCCACCATCAGAGATAACAAGCCGTTTAATAAGACTATTTTGATCTACATTTTTTATGCTACTTTCTATGATTAGACCAGCTTCTTCACTTGTCATTGTGCCTTTAAAACTACCTGATGCAACAATAAAGTTCATAAAGTCCACCTCTATCTCATTATATCAAAAAAAACTGACGAGTGGTGAAGAGTGTTGGTAGCATAATCGATATACATCCTAACAAAAGCAACAACTCACTCTTCAAAAAGGAACTGACAATTGAATCTTAAAATATGATATAATGGCATTGCCAAACAATGTAAAAAGGAACTATAAAAGCGAGTATTTTATCCTTGAATTGTTTGGCGACGTTCCCGAGGATAAAGTACTCGCTTTTGTAGTCTAGGAACGTTCTATGCCCAATTCAATACACTGCCCAATCTGTGGGCAATCTTCCATCAAATACGGAAGAACTAAAACGGGTGTTCAGAGATACTTCTGTTTTTCATGTGAGAAGACATTTATAAAGGATCAGACATCAAGTAAAAGTTTCAAACAAAGTGAAATCCTAATCAAACGCTCCATCGGTTACATGATCGATGATGTCACCTTAGATGTCGCAGCAAGAAATCTTTCCATCGATCATAAGACCGCACTCTACTATCGCTACATCGTGTTTCACGCGCTCTCCAACTATCAGGATGAGATTATCCTTCATGGCAGCATCATGATCGACGAGACATTTATAAGCATTAGAGAGAAAAAGTATAAGATTCAACGCCCTGATGGACAGGATATCCGCGGATTATCCTTCAATCAGATGTGCGTTATAACCGTCATGAATTTGAGAGGACTATGCACTGATAGGGTATCATCAAGAGGTATGGCTCAACCCGAAGACTTCATCCGTATGTTCAACGATAACTTGGGTCATATCAAAAGATTTTTGCATGATGGAAATCCCAAGCAGATCCAATTTATGAAGCAATACGATGTCGAGAGGATCAACGCACGCAAGAGTGAAGATGCAGAAATATCGACACTGATTGTAGATTCATTACACAGCAGTCTCAAACGATACTTGTTCAAACATGCGGTGTTTAGACTGAAATATCTACAGCACTATCTCATCTTCTTCGTCTAAAGACACAATCAACTCATCATGTCAGATACCAAGAATAAGAGAGAGCAACTATCAGCAAAGAGCACTATGATTAATGATTTATATAAACGGATGAAGAAAACGTGTAAGAACGTTAGCTATCAAACGTTTTTACAAGATAAAGGAATTACTGACATTTTGGAGAAGCACTGGTGACAATCACCAACACTCTTCACCACTCGTCAGAAAAAAAAACCATCCTTAGATGATTGTGTATCCTCATGGTCGGGTAGACAGGATTTGAACCTGCGACCTCCTGGTCCCGAACCAGGTGCTCTACCAAGCTGAGCCACTACCCGAAAACCTTAAACAAACACATTATAGCATAACTTAAATCATTTAAACCATTCTTAATCATGACCAATCACTTTTTTAATTTGATGAATATTTTTCCTTTTTGCATTTTAACCTTTCACTTCATCTCAATATCACTTATAATAATAACGTAGTTAAATAAATAAATATTCAGAGGTGACCCATGCGTATCGAGTTTGATGAGAAATTAGATTTTAGCGATGTCTTAATCCGTCCAAAACGTTCGACACTAAAAAGTAGACGTGATGTCGATCTTAGAAGAGAATACACATTTAAACACAGCAAACAAACATGGAGAGGAATTCCTATTTTAGCAGCAAACATGGATGGTGTTGGAACCATCAATATGGCTAAATCTTTACAAAAACAAGAACTTTTCACATGTCTTGTTAAAAGTTACACCATCGATGATTTAAACATGCACATGCCTGACTTAAATCCTAATCATTTCGCAATCTCAACGGGTACATCAAAACAAGATTTTATCAACCTAAAAACGATTTTAAAAACACACCCTACAATTAAGTTTATCTGTATCGATGTTGCTAACGGTTACTCAGAACATTTTGGAGATTTTGTTGAAGCTGTTAGAAAAGCATACCCAGAACATATTATTATTGCTGGTAACGTCGTTACTGCAGATATGACTCAAGAATTAATCCTACGTGGTGCGGATATCGTTAAAGTCGGTATTGGGCCAGGTTCAGTCTGTACAACGCGGATTCAAACAGGTGTTGGTTATCCTCAACTTTCTGCAATCATTGAATGTGCAGATGCAGCTCATGGTTTAGGTGCTCATATCATTAGTGATGGTGGATGCACATGCCCAGGCGATGTTGCAAAAGCATTTGGTGCTGGCGCTGACTTCGTCATGCTTGGTGGTATGTTTGCAGGTCACATCGAGGGTGGTGGTGAAGTCATCACTGAATACCATGACACTCTTCAAAGAGATCAAAAAACAAATGAAACGATCTTTATGAAGAAACAGTTCGTCGAATTCTATGGCATGAGTTCATCAACAGCAATGATTAAACATCATGGTGAAGTTGCAGAATATCGTAGTTCTGAAGGTAGAACCGTTAAAATTCCATACCGCGGTCATGTTGAAGCAACCATTAAAGATATCTTAGGTGGTGTGAGATCAACTTGTACATATGTCGGTGCTCCGACACTCAAACAGTTATCAAAATGTACAACATTTATTCGGGTCCATCGTCAATATAACGACGTTTTCGTCAGAGAAAAACACTAAGGTAGAGTATATCTCTATCTTTTTTTATCTATTTAAACTGTGCTACAATTGATATACAATGATTTATTTCAAAAGAAGGTTACCTATGAATCTAACAGATCGTATTAAAGATTTTATTGTATTTCGACCCATTACAAGTCTACTTATCGCAATTAATACCGTTTTTCTTTTTATCACACTTTTCACTGGTGGTTTTACGATTGATAACCTTGTGAGTTTAGGTGCTTTACTTCCACCTCTAATTAAGTATTCTCACGAATATTATAGACTCATTACTGCGATGTTTTTACATGTTAATTTCCTTCATTTCACCATGAACATGATTGTTCTTTATGAAATAGGCGGTCCCATGGAATATCTGATTGGACCTAAAAAATATATCCTCGTTTATATGTTATCCGGTATCGCATCTTCTATAACAGTTGCATTCTTTGGTGCTGACAATGTCATTACAGTGGGGGCATCTGGTGCAATCTTTGGCATTATGGGTGGATTACTCATACTCACATTTATCAGAAACAAATGGTTTAGTCCCAGATCCATAAGTTCTATACGTAAAATCATGGGTCTCAACCTTGTTATAACCTTTATTATTCCGAGCATCAGTGTTTTAGGACATGTTGGTGGACTTTTGATGGGACTTATTCTCTTCTTCTTTATCGCACCAAAGAGACCGTATTACGCAAAACCATTTGAAGTTAAAAATGAACCAAATAGTGATCAAAATAATTATGTAAATTAAAAATGGAGCTCGGCTCCATTTTATTTTTCATCGTCTTTTTCTTCATCAATCACGAAATGTCTAATTTTACTCTTAAATGATTCGTTTGCATAAATAATGCTTGTCTTTTTAGGAAAAAAGATGGTATTAATAATCGGGATTAGAAAGAATATAATCCATGTTGGGTGCCATTCTTCTGTAATAAGTCCGATGGTTACATAGGCTGCAGTAACTAAAATGGCGACCAGTTTTCTAACATCAATCTTCTTATCAATAATGAGATTAATTAGAGGTACTGCAAAGAAAACAAGCCAAGTTGGATGCCAAATATCAAAACCAAAACCAATCCAAAGAAATGATGCTAATGCAACGATAGGCATAATATCCGATAATCTTCTCCATGGATTTGGACTTAATAAAACCCAACTCATTGGAATGAGTAAAAAGAAAGTTGCTCCTAAACTCCAGTTATCATTATACAATCCAAAAAATAAGAATAACGCAAGGCTGATGAGTGGTGTAGCTGCAATAATTCGTTTTTTCATGACAATCTCCTTTTGTAAAGTTTATTCATTATTATAATACTAAATGTGAATCGTGTGACAAAAGTTTACTTATTTCCACATGAGATACTGAATCCAAAAATTAGTAACAATACCCAT
>JAEWVV010000002.1 GCA_023458995.1 Bacillota bacterium | reverse complement strand
CTCCTAGACGCCCTGAACCGATGACGATAAATTTATTACGTTTCATCATTTCACCTCATTTTCTAAAATACCTGTGATATTTTATCACTAAATTGCTGAAAATACATCATTAAAAATAACTTCTCTTATATTTTACTCCATTTCGACTGAATTCGTTAATTCTTGTTTCAGTAACCTTGGTGCAGCATAATCAATTAAGATAGCACCAAGTGGAGCAGTTATTAATATTGATAATACTGCAATCGTTAAAATGAGATAGCCCGAACTGATGCCAATCGAAAGTGGAATTGCACCAATTGCAGCTTGAACAGTTGCTTTTGGTAGGTATGATATTGCAACGAAGAGTTTTTCCTTAAATGTATACTTGGTTATAATAAGTGATATAACTACACCGATCATTCTAAAGATAAGTGCACCAAAGATGAGTAGAATTGCATTGATTCCAATCGATGGAATAACTGAAATATCAACAGCTGCGCCAACTAAGACAAAAAGCATCATTTCTGCAATCACCCAGATCTTTTCAAACTTAACAACAAGTCTGTTCGCTAATTTGTTATAGAAATGATTAATCGTGGCACCTAATGTCATTACAGCGAGCAAACCACTGATCATTACTCCAGGTTTTGCAAACTCTTCTAAGCTAATAAAAAGGAATGCTGCTGCAAAGAGTATTAAAACTTTAATCGTGTCTCTCATGTGAAACTTTTTAAATAAAATAACTGCTAAATACCCTATAAGAATACCAAGACCAATACCTAAAAGAATGGATGTTGGAATTTGATAAATCATATTAAGTGAAACATCTTGTGTGATAAATGATTGCAAGAAACTTGTAAATAAAATAATGACATAGACATCATCTAGGGATGCACCTGATAAAACAAGATGTGGTATTCTTTTTTTATTACCATACCCTGATTCAATTAGTTTAATCATACGAGGTACAACAACAGCAGGGGAGACTGCAGCTAGAATACTCCCTAAAATAGCTGATTCTAAAAATGATAATGCGAAAAGGACTTGAGCTAAAATAATGACTCCTATAATCTCAAATGTTGCAGGAACAAAGGCCATTAAAAGAGCTGGTCGTCCAAGCTTTTTTAAATCTTCTACTTTTAAAGCAAGACCTGCCCTAAGTAGGATCACGATTAATGCCATTTGTCTCAGTTCAGCAGATATATCTAGAATCCTATTATCAATTAAATCTAGGACGTAAGGACCTAATAGAATACCTGTAATAAGCATCCCAATAATGGATGGTATTTTAATAATCTTCATGATTTTTGAGATCATTAAGCTCATGACAATGATAAGTGCAATCGATAATAACATGTTTTTCACCTCTAAAAAAAAGACTCCACAACATAAGTTGTAGAAGTCATTAGCATATGTGCGGTTTTAGTCTAGGACTAGGGGAGACGTTCATTTTCTTCTACATGATAGCATAAACCCAAAATTTGTCAAGCCTTCTTAAGTTCCCTTTCTTTGTCATCTTCTCTTCGAAAGAAAGGAATGAGCATTGAAACTCTTCTTTGGTAACCTTTATAATCTGGTCTCGTACGAATAATCTTTCTTTCCATCCAAGGAATACTAATAAATAGGAAGAGTGATGTCATCATGATGGGTGATATAATCATGAAATCAATTCGTTTTACCATACTTAGGTAGATGATATAAACACCCCACCAAACCATCACTTCACCAAAATAATTAGGATGTCTTGAATATTTCCATAAGCCTTCTTCAATGCACTTCTTTTCACCTTTTGTTCGATTTTTAAATCGTTTCATTTGTTCATCAGCAAATAACTGGATGAATGCTGCACCGATGATAATGAGTGCACCTAAAAGTGTAATTAAATTCAATTCAGGATTATTTTTAATAAACATAAGTGCTAATGCGAGCTGTGCGAAGACGATGGATGTTGGAAAGAGTTGAATACCAAATAAATTAGTGAATAAATAAAGCTTGGGTGCTTTATCTTTCATTTCTTGATAGCGCCAATCCATTTCATCAAATCCTTGCCATAAACTTGCCCAGTTATAGGTTAAGCGAATCGCCCATACGGATAACGATAACATAAGAAGAATATTTGCTAAACCAAATGCGTCATAATAAAATGCTGCAAACAGTAGTAAAACAGGTGGTATGACACTCCAATAAGGATCATATAAACTCGCATTCTTTAAAATGACAGATGATAAATAAATGATAAGGGTTGCAGAAACATCAGCTAAAAAGAAACGGTATAAATCAGATAAACCATCTGTTAAATAAAAGATCCCAACTCCGAATGATACTGCAACAATATAAATAAAGAATATAAGTAAAAAGCTTAACTTTCTTGAATGCATCTTAATTACCTCGTTTCATTTATGTTTATTGTATCATTTGAATGATATTTTGTATAGATATTATGGATTTAGATATTCATCATAGGATGAGATGAGTATCTTTAATAATTTATGAAATTCATGCTGAATATCATAAGTTACCCCTGTAATTTTTTTCAGTGAGGTTGCTTTCAGATTACTAAAGTCAGTCTGATTGATATTGATACCAATTCCGATCACTAAAACATCAAAAGTCTCTTCAAGTGATAAAGATTCAATCAGTATACCCGCAATTTTTTGGTCTCCTACATAGAGATCATTCGGTTCTTTAAATTCAGGTGTAACACCAAACATTTGAAAGAAACGAATAATTGAAAGTAAAATCCAGTGTTTTATATGATGGGACTTACTTGTTTTTATGTTTTTAAGCATGATTGAAAAAAGAAAGTTTTCTTTAGGTCTTGATATCCAGGTACGCTCGAATTGACCTCTTCCTTTTTCCTGATAATCTGCTCGAATAATCGTCATATGTGGAAAATACGAATGATTCTCTTTTAGAAAATCACTCGTAGAATCTAATCGATCAAATTCAAGCAATGTATAGTTTTGCATTAATTTCCAACAGCAAATGAAATATCCGTTTCACATGCTAATTCTCCATTGACATATGCTTTTGCAGTACCAAAACCAAAACCTCTTCTAATCTTTGTGAGTTCACAATGAAGTTCGAGCATGTCACCTGGATAAACACTTTTTCGAAACTTTGCATTTGAAATGCCTGTAAAGTAAGCAATCTTACCTGCATAATCTGGATGAGATAACAGGATCACTGCACCAACTTGTGCTAAGGATTCTATGATCAGAACACCTGGCATGACTGGTTTCCCTGGAAAATGTCCTTTAAAGAATGCTTCATCTGGACTTACATATTTTATGCCGACACCTTTATGCAAACTTTCAAGTTCAATCATTTCATCGATATATAGGAATGGATCTCGATGAGGAATGATTGACTGTATTTGCTCACGCGTCAATCTCATGATTTCACCTTCTTAAATATTATCGCAGCATTTTGACCACCAAATCCGATATTGATATTCATCGCATAGTCCATATCACGCTTAACTGACTTATTGGGTGTGTAGTTTAGGTCACAATCAGGATCTGATTCAACAAAGTGTATTGTAGGGGGAATAGTTCCTGTTTGTAGTGCTTTAATGGTTGCAATCGTCTCAATCGCACCAGCAGCACCAAGTGCATGACCTGTCATTGATTTTGTTGAACCAATATTAATCCCATAAGCTTTTTCTCCAAAAGCTTTCTTAATACCTAAGGTTTCTAGTTTATCATTAAGGATTGTTGAAGTACCATGAGCATTGATATAGCCTAGTTCTTCCGGTTTAATGTTTGCATCATGAATTGCTTGTAATAAACATTCAGTAATTCCATTTGCTTCATCATCTGGTGCAGTCATGTGAAAAGCATCTGATGTTGTTCCATAACCAACCATTTCAGCTAAGATAGATGCTCCTCTTTTAACTGCATGTTCATATTCTTCTAAAATCAAGATCCCAGCACCTTCAGCAATCACAAATCCATTTCTTCGTTTATCAAATGGTGTTGATGCAATCTCTGGATCATTTGAAAAATTAAGTGCTCTAAGACTAGAAAATCCGCCGAGACCAATCGGATTGATTGGAGATTCTGCTCCACCTGTAATAACTGCATCTAAATAACCGTCTCTAATATAACGGAAAGCTTCACCAATCGAATTGGTTGCAGCTGAGCATGCACTCACCTGTGGAAGGTTAGGACCTTTAGCATGGTATTTAATACCTATTTTTGCTCCAATGAGGTTAATGATTGCATTGGGAATAAAGAACGGTGAAATACGATCTTGACCGCGTTCTACTGCAGTTTTTGTTTCTTCATAAATCGTATTTAATCCACCAATTCCACTTCCTACAAACGTACCTACACGATAAGGATTATAGTTATGTGATAAAAAACTTGATTGTGTGATGGCTTCATGACACGCAACCATGGCTAGATTAGCAACTCGGTCTGCTTTACGAATCTCTTTTTTATCCATAAATTCCTCGAAGTTTAAATTCTTAACTTCGCCAGCTATTTTGACTTTGTCATTACTCGCATCAAATAGGGTAATAAAATCAATACCGTTTTTTCCTGATACTAAATTTTGAAATGATTCTTCAACCGTATTTCCAACAGGACTCACGAGTCCCATTCCGGTCACAACAACTCTTCTTTTCATAGTCACCTACATCACTAAACCGCCATCAACCTCAAGGGTGTGGCCGGTAATATAACTTGCTTCTTCACTTGCTAAAAATAAAACTGCATGTGCGACATCTTCTGGACGTCCAAAACGTTTTAAAGGAATTTGATCAGCCCATGTTTTAATCATCTCTTCACTGAGTTTTTTTGTCATCTCAGTTTCGATAAATCCTGGAGCAATTGCATTTACTGTAACACCTCTTGATGCAAACTCTCTAGCTAAAGCTTTCGTCATACCGATAACACCAGCTTTTGCTGATGAATAATTAGATTGCCCAGCATTTCCCATCACACCAGAGACAGAAGAAATATTAATCAATCTTCCATATCCTGATTTGAGTAAGACTTTAGCACTGTGCTTGCAAATGTTCCAAACACCTTTTAAATTCGTTTCAATTACATGATCAAACTGTTCTTCAGTCATACGAAGAATAAGTGCATCATCAGTGATTCCTGCATTATTGACAACAATGTTTAATGTATTTTCTTTACTCACGATAAAATCGATTAAGTTTTTTGCGTCTTCATATTTGGATACATCTGCTTGAAAGTGATAAGCTTTACCACCAAAAGATTCAATTTCTTCAATAAGCGATTTTGCTTTATCTTGGCTTTTATTGTAATTAACAAAAACAATAGCTCCTTTTTTAGCAAGTTCTAAACTGATTGTTCTACCAATTCCTGATGCTCCACCTGTGACAAGTGCAACTTTATTTTTTAAATCCATGGTCATTCAACCATCCTTTCACTGTATCTAAATCAGAAGCACGTTCTAAATGTGCGACTTCTAAATCTCCATCTATTTTTTTAATTAGACCACTTAATACAGTTCCTGGTCCAATTTCTAAAAAGTGTGTATACCCATCTTGTTTCATTTTTATAATCGATTCTACAAAACGAACGGGAGATATGATTTGTTTAACCATCTCATCTTTGAGTTTTTTTAAGTTTAACTTATCAGCTGTTGTGTTTAAATAGAGATCACAAATTGCTTTTTTAGGTTCGAATGACTCTAATAACACATTAAACTTCTTGCTTGCTTCATCCATTAAAGGACTATGAAAAGCTCCTGATACATTTAACTTAACTGTTCTTTTCGCACCCTTATCTTTGGCGAGTTCAATAGCTTTTAAAACCATGGAATCATATCCACTAATGACTGTTTGAACAGGTGAGTTTAAGTTTGCAATATATACACC
>JAEWVV010000001.1 GCA_023458995.1 Bacillota bacterium | reverse complement strand
ATCAGGGTGATGATGGCATTCGCTTTTGAACGCAGTGGTTTAATCGTGACGTCAGGCATCAGTGCGACTGCTGGCGATCTAAATATCGCCATCGAGACGAGTGATACAAAGAGAATACTTGCAAATACGATTAAGTTGGTCGGATCAGATGAGGTGACTTCCCATGCTCTTTCTGATAAATACTTATAATATAGATCTTTAATGGTTGATAAATCTCGATTATTTAAAATATCGCCATTGGAATCTAAAAGCTCTAACATTGGATCTTTAATCAATTCTTCCCAGTTACTAAACTGAAGGCCACTGATGGTACCTTCATTAAATGCTTTTTCTCTTTCTAATTCCATTGCATCAATGACGATATACCAATGATCTCTCTCAAGTGAATCGATACCCTCACCAAAAGCAACATCATAATGATTTTCTACAATATCAGTCGTTTCAATCTTTAGTGTCTGTACATAATCAGCATACGACAACCCCATGAATGCAACTGCAGATAAAATCGTACCCACAATGATATATGGGGTACGTCTCCCTTTTTTAGAATTGCTTTTATCGGATAATGCGCCAAAAAGTGGCAGTAAGATTACTGCCATAATATTATCGATTGCCATCACAATACCAGACCATGTTTGATTTAACCCAAACTTATCAATCATCGTACGCGCAATCATCATGTCATATGTTTGCCAAAACAGTGAAATAATAAAGAAAATGAGACCTACGTAAAACGTGTTGCGATAATTTAGCTTCATACATATTCACCTATACAAAAACATTATAACACAAAAAAAGAAAGGGACCCAAGAGGGTCCCAATGAATTAACGCTTCGAGAATTGTGATGCTTTTCTTGCTTTCTTTAAGCCGTACTTCTTTCTTTCCTTGGAACGAGGATCTCTCGATACAAGTCCAGCTGGCTTTAATGTTAAACGTAATTCTGGGTTAACTTCCATTAATGCACGTGTAATACCTAAACGAATTGCACCTGCTTGTCCTGTAAGTCCACCACCGTAAACGTTAACTGCAATGTCAAATTTACCTTCGTTCTCAGTGAGTGCTAATGGTTGAAGAACGTCAAGACGTACTGCTGCAGATGGTAGGTATTCTTCGAATTCACGGCCATTGATCAAGAATGATCCTTTACCATGAGTCAAAATAACACGTGCCACTGAACTCTTACGACGGCCTGTTCCTAAGTATTGAACTTTATCTTTTGCCATGACTTATTTTACCTCCAATTTTTCTGGTTGTTGTGCAATGTGCTTATGTTCAGGACCTGCATAGACAAATAATTTATTTGCCATTTGTTCACCTAAACGTGTATGTGGTAACATACCAACAATTGCTTTTTCTACCATACGTGTTGGAAATTTAGCCATAACATCTTTAGCAGCTGTTTCCTTAAGACCACCGTTGTAACCAGAGTAGCTATAATACATCTTCTGATTCCATTTTTTTCCAGTTAATTCAATTTTTTCAGCATTTACTACGATTACATAATCGCCGCAATCTACATGAGGAGTGTAGGTTGGTTTGTGTTTACCGCGTAAAACGCTTGCGACTTGAGTTGCTAAGCGACCCAATGTCATTCCTTCTGCATCCACAACGTACCACTTGCGTGTTACATTTTGAGGATTTGCCATAAATGTATTCATTTTGATTTCTCCTTATATTCGTTTGGGGTTTTGAATTTAAGGGCTAAATAGTGGATAAAACTATGTACCTATGTCATATTACTATAATAATGACAAATTGTCAACTGTTTTTCACCTTTATTAAGGGGATTTCGCTGTTTCCAACACGTATTTTTAGCATCTTAAAAACAAGACTTTTTTTGACCTTAAAAGTTGGTCATTTTCTCATTTTTATGTATCATCTTCGTTTATAAAAAATTAGATTTGTTCTGTGTAATTTTCTTTTATTTTACCCAATGCCCATGCATAGTGATCAGCCATACATCCATCTAATAATCCAATGATTGGATGATTAAATGATGGAAAATACGGTTTAAAGATTGCATCTTCTGATAACTCTTGACAAGCATCCATGCATGTTTTATAGGATGTTTCAAACAGTTCTAATGTGTCCATCAGTGGATACTTTTGTGCTTCAAGCCATAGTTCATGATTGAGTTCATCTAAGTCATCCCAGGTATATCCTTCTTTAGGAATTGCAGGTTTCCCACCTTCCTTTAAAATGTTTAACCAGTGGATGAGAAGTTCATGCCACGCATGGAGATGGTAGATGACATCGCGTATGTTTTTATCACGATCATGTGTCTTCCATTCTTTGACGCGTTCTCTTGCAGGTAGTTTCTCGATTTCTGCCATCAAGTGTTCAAAACCTTTTTTACTTAAATCCAGAAGTTCTTGTTTTGTTGTTGGCTTTTTCATAACTTTACCTCACTTATTATCATTACGTTTTATTTGAATCTTTAATACAAGATCACGAAGTACTGGTTTTAAGACATGTGCAATCATTTGATGGCCGAGTTCTGTTGGATGAACACCATCACCTAAAAGTGCTTCCCTACCATAGGTTTTCTCCCAATATTTCATATGATCATCCATTTTAATGAGTGGTAATTCATACGTTTTAGCAAGCATTCTCACGACTTCAATAAATTCATCAAGCATCGGTCTCCATGTTGGATGAAATGCGCCTATTTGAAAACTGAAAGGTTCGATTAATACCATCTCAGTTTGGGGAAGTTTACTTCTAGTCTGTTCAATCAGTTTAATATAGTTTGACTTAAATGTTTCTTTATCAATCGGTTTGCCAAAATGATAATAATGCCATACATCATTAACACCACATAATAACGTTAAAATATCAGGTTTATGGATGATGACATCTTCATCCCATCTATTCATTAACTCTTCAGTGCGATCACCGCTAATGCCTTTATTAATCAGTATTTGATTTGGAAATGATTCTTTTAAGTCACTCACATAACCATCACCCAGATGGTAAAGATCATTTCGATTTCTTCCACAATCCGTAATTGAATCGCCTTGAAAGAGGATGACTTCTTTCTTATAATTCTTGGGTAAAGTAGGATAAATAAAATACTCAATGATATCTAATTCAAATCCACTTTGTGAAATCTTCTTATAGTGATTTTGATATATACCACCTAATGTTTCGGGGATATTTCTTGATGCCTTATTTCTTCGATCCACCGGATAGACCAAATAATCATGAACTACATTCGTTCTCGCATATTTAACGATTTCAGTCATACCTTCAAGTCCAAGCTTTTTACCAAAAAGACCTTCTTGAATCCAAATACCTAATTCAGGAGTTTTTGTGTTAATTTTATGGAGTCCCATACAACCAACAAAACGGTCATCGTATTTAAGACGAGCAACCCATACGATTTCTTTTTGTTCTTCTCTCATCTTAATTGAGTAATTAATGAACTGCAGTGTATCATCAATTGCTTTTGCTGGTGCTGGATACATGTAGGTTGTTACATTGGGTGTAAAAAAATGAAAGATTGCTTCAGCATCTGAGACTTGAACTGGTTTAAGAATTAAACGCTCTGTTTCTATGATTATGGACATAGTGAACCTCCAAGATATATTCATTTATCTCTTTATAAATATTAATTAATCCATCAAATAAATCAGTCTATGGATACCTTTATCATATCATTTTTTATGTTGATAGACTCTATTTATTAAAAAAGGGCTATAACAAATAAATTAAATTTGTTGTTGCCCTAATTTTACTTAGATGAAGTTTGATACCGCATTTTTGATTTTGGTTTGTAGCTTGATTTTGGTTTTGATTGAAATGCATATCCTACACGATTCTTTTTATCATCGACTGATTTTTGATTGTTAGGTTTAAATCCATTTGATTTTGGTTTTGTTGTATTTTGTTTTACGTTCTGATTTTGTTTTTGGTTTGATGAAGATAACCTCTTTTTAGGTTTATCTTGTTTTTTAGTGTCAGAAGTTTTAACATCTAGGTTCATCTCTTTTGCGAATAGATGGTTTTTAACAACGTAAATACTTTCTTTAATATGCTTTTCAATTGCCTTTAAAAGATTGAGTTCTTCAGGATGACAAAATGAATAAGCTTCTCCTGATAATCCAGCTCTACCTGTTCTACCAATACGGTGGATATAAGTTTCAGGTGTTTCTGGTAAATCGTAGTTGATTACATGTGATAACTCATCAATATCGATACCTCTTGCTGCAATATCGGTTGCAACCAAAACCCGAAGTTTTCCACTCTTAAAATCAGATAATGCTCTTTGTCTGTTATTTTGTGATTTATTACCATGAATTGCATCTGTTTTTACACCATATGCAAGAAGTTCTTTAACGAGTTTATTTGCACCATGTTTCGTTCTTGTAAAAATTAATACAGATGACATTTTAGGATTTACAAGTAAATCAATGAGTAAATTCGTACGATCTTTTTTTAAGACATAATAAAGAGATTGTTTAATCTTTTCAACGGTTGTTTCAACTGGTGTGACTGCAATACGCACAGGATCAATAAGCATACTCTCGGCAAGACTTAAGATATCGTTAGGAACAGTTGCAGAAAACAGTGCTGTCTGTCTTTCTTTAGGTAATTCAGCTACGATCTTTTTGACATCTCTAATAAATCCCATATCGAGCATACGATCTGCTTCATCTAAAACAAAATATTTCACATCTTTAAGTGATACTAAGTTTTGATTCATAAGGTCCATCAGTCTACCTGGTGTAGCAATTAAAACATCAAGGCCTTTTCTTAAAGCAATCTCTTGATTCTTTTGTGAAACACCGCCGTAGATAACTTCTGTTTTAGCACCTACATATTTACCATAAGTTCTAAATGAGTCTTTAATCTGTTCTGCGAGTTCTCTTGTTGGTGCTAAAATAAGTGCTTTAATAACTGGCTTAACTTGACGATTTTTAACATCTTCATAAAGACCTTGTAAAATGGGTACAGCAAACGCTAACGTTTTTCCTGTTCCAGTTTGTGCACTTCCTAATAAATCTTTTCCCTCAAGTAAGACGGGAATTGCGCTTTCTTGAATGGGTGAAGGATTTAGGTATCCTTCAGCTTCAATCGCTTTTAAAATTGGGGTAATAATGTTTAATTCTTGAAATGTCATGTCATTCTCCTTGTTTTTTTTAAGGATGAACTTAACCATAGAAAAAAGCGTTATGGATCGAAGCCAAATAACGCTTAATAACTCATACTATTTTAAAGTTAAGATTGCGTAAAGTAACTAAGAACTTCAAGTTTTAATGTTCATCCAACAAGAAGCATAACAATCATACCACAATCACTCAAGAATGACAAATAATCGTAAGAAAATGTTTTTTACTCGACTAAACCTTCTTGGAGAAGTAAATGATGAACTTGTTCCATGAATTCCTCTTCTTTATGTCCTTCAACTTGTATTGAAAAACTAGCTCCTTCTGGAATGCCTAAAGACATGACAGCGATGATTGATTTCAGTGTCATTTGTAGATTGTCATAAATAATATCGATTCTACCTGGAAACTGACTTGCAAACTGTGAAAGTTTTGCTGCTGGTCTAGCGTGTAATCCATCTTTACATGTAACAACAAATTTAGTTTCTTTCATGAGATTCACCTATTATAAACATGATTTTTATGAGTACTGCAGACATAATGGTTCCTGCGATCAGTGCAATTGGAAATCCATACCAGTGAGTCATTAAAAAGATGACGAAGATTCCACCGTGAGGTGCGGGTACTGATGTTGCAAATATTGCGATAACGAGTGCAGCAAACATACTACCTACCATAATGGGTAAATGAACTTTATGTTTATATGCTTTAACAAAAGGAATAGCACCTTCACTTATAAATGATAAACCTGTTCCTATATTTTGTTTTCCAAGTTTAATTTCTGTTTCAGAAAAATCTTTTTTGAATAAGAGAACACATAACCATAAAGCAAGTGGTGGTGTCATACCGGCAGCCATGATGGCGGCCATAATGATTGAATCATGTGCGTGAACAACGGAGACTACACCAATCATATAAGCAATTTTATTCACCGGACCACCTAAATCAAATGCGATTAAACCACCTAGAATCATGGATGTTAATAAAAGAGGAATTCCTTCTAAATTAACAATGGTTTGTTCTAACCATAACGAGAGGGGTGAGATGATGTAATTGATACCTAGCATTGCTATACTGATGAGTAACACTCCAAAGAATGGGAAGAGTAAGATTGGTTTCGTACCGGATAGTGATTTTGGAAGTTTCTTAAAGATAATTTTTAAAAGGACAACGATATAACCAGAAACAAACCCACCGATAATCGCACCAATAAAACCGGATTCACCTAATGATGCAAGTGCTCCAGCTGCAACGCCAACTGCAATACCGGGTCGATCTGCAATCGAAAATGCTATAAATGCGGCAAGGACAGGATATGTGTAAGATAGGATAAGTTCGCCTACCTCATTTAAATAAGGAAATTTACCTGAAAGCAATCCATAAGATGAAAACGCGATTAAAAGGCCACCTGCAACAACAAAAGGTAGCATATATGAAAATCCGTTCATCAAATGTTTATAAAACCTTAAACGTTCGTTCACAATTTAGTCCTCTTCGTGTTTATAAATTTTAACATGCCCTTCTAACATTGTTTGGATCAGTTTTGATGCTTCTTGGATTCCTTTTTGAATCGATACTTCAATGAGTGGTTTTCCGTGAAAACGCGCTTTTGGTACTCTGATATCTGTCGCAAGAATTACACCAATACTATCCAATATATCTTGTTCAGTCAGTTTATTTTCAACACCAATGGAACCATTAGTTTCACACTTAATTAAAACACCTAAATCTCTACCCGCATTTTCAAGCATTTCAGCTGCCATATAGGTATGTGCAATACCTGTTGGACATGCGGTGACGCATACTATTTTTTTCATTGGTTAACTCCTAATTCATTGTATAGAGTAATTTCAAAATATCTTCTTTTGTTTTCGTTTCTAATAAAGCTTCTCTAAAATCACTATGCATCAGTTTTCTTGATAACATCGCAAGCACTTTTAAGTGAGCATTTGTTCCATCTTCAGGCATTGCAATCATAAAGAATAAATGTGCATCTTTTCCATCCATCGCATCAAATGGAATACCTTCATCACTTCGAGCAAAGATAACTGATGGAATCGTCACATGTGACGACTTCGCGTGTGGAATCGCAATTCCAAATCCAATCCCTGTTGATGTGATAGATTCTCTTTCATATACATCATCTAAGAAACCTGTTAAATCATCAATCGCTTTATTCTTTAAAAGGATTTGTGCAAGCGTGTCAAGTGCTTCTGTTTTTGATTTAGCTTGAAAATCGAGTTCAATATTCTTTAAATTCATCAATTCTTGGATTACCATGTCATAACTCCTCAATAACCACTTTGGTTTGATATTTTTGAATGTCGCGATGTGTCGCTAATTTGCCTGTAAATACGGTAGCTGAGGCAGCAGCAACCGCTTCAATAAATGCTTTTTTAGGATCTTGTGTTAATTGATACATCGCTACAAATCCCGCAACCATAGAATCACCAGCACCTGTTGTAGATATAGCTTTACCATCAATGGGATGTGCTAAATATGCTTTCTCATGATCTAAATAGAGTGAACCGCGTTCACCTAATGAGATAATCATGTGTTTGACACCACGGTAGATCAATTGTCTTCCATAAAATACAATTTCTTCAATTTCATATAAGTCCATCAGAAGATAATCGTTTAATTCTTTTAAGTTAGGTTTCATTAAAAATGGTTTATGATCGATAAACTGATGAAACATCTCACCTGGAGTATCCATAACAAATGGGATATCTTTATCATCACAACGCTGTGCGATTTGTTGAAAAGCATCACGTTGTCCGTTGGGTGCTGAACCACCGATGATGATGAGATCATCACTTGTCATTTGATCAACCTGGTTTAAGATGATTTCAAACTGTTCATCTTTTACTCTAGGTCCCTCATGGTTAAGTTCTGTTTCGTGATCAATCATCATTTTAATGTTAATCCGTGTATCTCCTTCAACCCAAATAGGGTTTAAGTCTAGATGATATTCTTTTTTCATCGTCTCTAAAAGATACTTACCTGTAAAACCACCTAGAATAGTGATTGCTTTCGATTCTACTCCTAAATTCTTTAAGACAGCAGAAACATTGATCCCTTTTCCACCTGGATGAAGAGAGGCTTTCTTAAAGCGATTTAGTTGGTTGAGTTCAAACCGGTCAACTTTAATTTTATAATCAATGGCCGGATTTAGTGTCATGGTGAAGATCATATTATCGCTCCCTATATCTTATTGTAACGGATTTTGCCCATTTTTGGGTGAGAATAATGCTTAACCCCACAAGATAGTGCTTAATTTCCAGTTATTCATCCTCATAAAAAGATTTCATGTTTGTTAATAACAAAAAATGGAGCATGTGAGCTCCATTTCGTAAATGGTTTAAGCAATTGTTTTTCTTTTAAAGTTTCCAAATACGTTTTTAACAGGTCGTGTGACGATAAATGCATTCGGGTCAACCGACTTCACAAGTCCTACAAGTGTATGAAGTTCATAAGATGAAATCACAACATAAATGAGTGTCTTTTCATGGTGCGAATAAGCACCTTCAACCTTCATTAAAGTCACACCACGATAAACCTTATGTAAGATCTGATCGACTAAGGCTTGCGGAACATTGGTAATTATATCAACCGATAAGAATTGATACGATGTATGCATTCTATCTGTTAGAATGGTTGTTACAATAATACGGATCACGGTATAAGATGCAATGACACCACCTGAAATGATTTCTCCTGATGGTCCCATCTTTCCACCAACAATCAGTCCACCTAGGATAGCAATGGCAACGTTCATAATCATTGAAATGAATCCAACGGATTTACCTTTTCTAAGTGAAACGTATTGTGCAATAATATCTAAGCCACCGGTTGATGTCCCATATCTTAATGCAGCACCACCACCGATACCGATGAGTAAACCACCGAGGACAGCAGCAGCAAACGCGTCTCCACGTTCGTTTAAGCCCATATTGATCACAGGTAACCATGACAGAATAAAAGCTTGTAATAGAATTGAAATAATACTATGGATGGTGAAACGGTGTGAAACACCGAACCATCCAAGTAGTAAAATAGGAATGTTTAAAACAATGATGAAAATTCCTAAGAAGTGTGGTCCTAAGTCGATACCAAGCCAAACGAAAAGAGAGTCTCTTACGAGCTGTCCTAAACCAGGAATACCGCCGGTATAAAGAGGAACAACAGATGCTTCCAAAAACCAAGCGACCCCAATTCCATAAACAATGGTCGATAAAACAACAGCAATCAATCGCTGAATTTCTGGCCATATCTTTTTTTTCATATCTTCAGATTGAAGGAAAGTCTTGAGTTTAGTCATTTTGATCACTTAAAATCTCTTCCAGTTTCTTATTTAAATCATAACGTTCAAATAGTACTTCTGCTTTACCAAGTGTTTGTTCTTGGTAACCGCCAAATGTAGATAACGATTCAAAACTTAAATCTTTCAAACCGATTTGAGCTGCAATCTTCTTTGATGTTTCAGGGATGAAGGGTTGTAAGAGGATTGCAACATATCTGATTGTTTCAAGTAAGTGATAAAGTACATGATCTAATACATCTTGTTTGTCAGGGTTTTTCATGAGTGTCCATGGTTCAGAAACGTCAATATACTTATTCGCAAATCGGGCTAGCTTAACAACTTCTTCCAAAGCATCTGATACTTTTAAATCGTCCATATAATTTCTCATATTGGGAAGTACTTCTAATGCTTTTTCTTGGAGTGATAATTCTTTAAATGGTTCATCTAAAATCACTTTTTTAATGACACCATTTCTATACTTATGTGCCATACCAATCGTACGGTTCACTAGATTACCAATCGTATTTGCTAAATCCGAATTATTACGTTCAATCACGAGTTCATAGGTGATGTTACCATCTGCAGCAAAAGGAATTTCATGAAGCACATAGTAGCGCACGGCATCAACACCAAAGTACTTCACTAAATCATCGGTATACATCGTATTACCCACAGATTTACTCATCTTGGATTTATTAACTAATACCCATGGATGACCAAATATTTTTTTAGGAAGTTCTAATCCTAAAGCCATTAAGATAATTGGCCAGTAAATCGTATGAAAACGAAGAATATCTTTACCAATTAAGTGAACATCCGCTGGCCAATATTTATTATACATTTCAGGAAGTGGTTGATCGGGATGATAATCTAAGCCTGTGATATAGTTTGACAGTGCATCAATCCACACGTAAACAACATGTCCTGGATCAAATTCAACGGGAATGCCCCATTTAAAAGATGTTCTAGATACAGATAAATCAGGAAGTGGTTCTTTTAAGAAGTTCTGAACCATTTCATTTCTTCTTGATTCAGGTTCGATAAATTCAGGATTTTCTTCAATATGCTTTAATAAGCGTTCTTGGTAAGGAGCAAGTCTTAAAAAATAAGCTGCTTCTTTTGTCCAAACGGGAACATCTCCGTTAGGTCCTTTTCCATCAACAATATCTTTTTCAAGAATAAATGCTTCTTCAGCAACCGAATACCAACCTTCATATTCACCTAAGTAAATATCACCTTGGTCGTATAACTTCTTAAAAATCGCTTGAACTGATTTGACATGTCTTAAATCAGTTGTTCTTACGAACTGATCATATGAAATACCGACCTTATCATAAATACGTTTAATCTCTGATGAAATATGATCAACAAACGCTTGAGGAGAAAGTTCATTTACTTCTGCTTTTCCTTCAATCTTTTGACCATGTTCATCAGTTCCTGTTTGAAAAAAGACATCATATCCATCCAAACGCTTAAAGCGGACAATGGAATCCGCTAGAATCGCTTCATAGACATTACCAATATGGGGAATACCTGAAGCGTATGCAATTGCTGTTGTTAAATAAAACTTTTTGTTATCCATCATAAAACCTCCTAAAAAATAAACGCCATCCTTAAAAATCTCTAAGGACGACGTGACATCGCGGTACCACCTTAGTTCTGATTGCTCAGCCCTCAAACCTTTAACGCAGGGATACGTTTTAGCCTACCTATCGGCTAAAAGGCTCGAAAACCATCTTCATCATAAGCTTGGTTCGCTTGCACCACCCGCGAACTCTCTAAACTAAGCATCATGATTACTCTTTTTCTCATTGCCTATATACATTCATATTATACTTTATCACAACAAAAAATCAAGAAGTTACATCATCAATTTTTACAATACGATAAACTTCGTTTTTCGGTATGTTATGTTTGGTTGCTACAATCTTCATCGCATCCTTAGATGCATAACCTTCTTTAATGAGTTCAAGGTAATGTGATTTCACATCAAGTTGTGGTTTAGATGTTTCATTTGATCCTTCAACAATTATGACATATTCACCTTTTGGATTCATCTCAAGGGTGATTGCATCTTTTAAATCTGTTCTAATAATCGTTTCAAATGCTTTGGTAAGTTCTCTTGCGATAGCAATTTTTCTATTACCTAGAACTTCATAGATTGTTTGTAGGGTTTTCGTGATACGCTGTGGTGATTCATAAATCACAAGCGTTTCTTTGCGGTTGATATAAAGCGATAATGTATCACTTTGATCACTTGCTTTTCTGGGTAGAAAACCAAGATATGTAAACGGCTGAATGATTAAACCTGAAGTCACGAGAGCTGTTAAAATAGCACTAGCTCCAGGGATTGAAACGACATGAAATCCTTCTTCAATCACTTTTTTAATGATTTCATAGCCAGGATCACTGATTCCAGGTGTTCCAGCATCACTGATTAAGGCAATATTTTTTCCTTCATGTAGGTCAGAGATAATCTTATTCTCTTGGTCTAGTTTGTTAAATTCATGATAGCTAACCATTGGTTTTTTAATATGATAATGCGAAAGAAGAACGGATGACGTTCTTGTATCTTCTGCAAGTATATAATCAACTTCATTTAATATATCAATTGCACGGAGTGTCATATCTTTTAAATTACCAATAGGTGTTGAAACAACATAAAGCGTTGGCTTACTTTCTTTAAAGCTTTTTTGCATTAGTGATTAACCACACGTTTTGCTTTTTCACGTAAATCTCTTTCCAAATAAACGATTTGCATGAGTTGTTTTTTCTTAGTATCAGAGATATCAAATTTTTCACGGATATCTTCTAAGAAAAAGTGTTCGGTTGTGTTATAAAAATCATCAAACATTGTGACTTTAATAAGATTTAAAAATACGATATTTTTTACGGTCGGACTTGATTCAATAAAATAGAGTACAGTCTCATCTAAATCTTTAGAAAGTGCGAAGTGGTATTCAGAGACAATACCATCTCCAACTTCTGCAAGCATAATGTTTAATAAGCGTTGTTCAAATTCTGTTGGTTCACCATCTACAGAAACCATATGCATGACTAAATCGAGAAACTTCAATTTTTCTTTTCGGTTTAATAGAGATAAT